>JAGCTA010000367.1 GCA_017963875.1 Victivallales bacterium
ATTAAGTCAAATATTGGCAATACTGCTTGTCGTTGCTGGAATACTTGTGCCAGTAACAATGCTTATTATAAAGATGACAGAGATAAAAAAAGAATATGAGAGAAAAGAGTCAACTGCAACAAAAGAGTTTTATAGTAGCGTTGAAAAATTAACAAATGAATACGATGTGATGGTCATGGATTTAACTCAGCCATATCCAGAGCAGGAAATATGGCAAATAGACACAAACACTAGAAATGATATCGTCAAGGTTAAAGTACTTGGCAATATTGCATGCAAAAATGGTCTTGTTTTGGAGCCATCTATTAAGAAGATAAACAAAGAATTACCTTTATCTCTTATAACTGATGAAGACATAAGCAAAGCCGAAGAATATATTAATCAAGTAGAAAGAAATATTGATAATTGCAAAGCAAAATTAAGAAAAGTTCTCTATTCGCACGTATTTAGTGTGGTGAAGACAACCAAGCAATTAGAGTCTTCAGATGATAAAAATACAAAGGGACAAACAATAAAAATAAAGAGTAAAATCACGAAGTTATTTAGTGATCAGGGATATGTGATTTCACAACTAAAGGAAGTCCTAGGAATAATAATTAAGGAAATTAAGTCAAATAATGCTCTCAGCCGCAATGAGATTGCTGAATACAATAATTTTCTCATGTGGCTTTCTTATATTAGAACAAACCTAATTAATGAAAATCGAGAAATTGAATATACAAAAAATAAAAATGACAATAGAAAAAAAACAACAAGGACATATTTTGACGATATTCCAAGAAGGGATGTTATTGCATCGAAGATTATTGAAGTTATAGACAATTCCACAATATTCGATTGGGTAATTGATGAATCATTAGAAGATGTACAGAAAATACTTAATGAACTTAAGAGGTTGAGAGAGGAAAAAGATAGATTCCTCAAAGAAAATTGGAAAGTTTTTTGGAAGGCTCTTGGGATTAGTGTATTAAGTTCAATTGTTTTGGCTTTCATTCTCTTGATAGTTTCTGATATCATAATGGCACATTTGGATTTGGCTGATAATAGTTGGAAAATTCTTGAGAAATAATCGAATATCTTGAATCATGGAAATAATAGTTGACAAGCAGATAAAAAGGAGCCTACAGTGAATTATTTTTTTAATATTCTATTGTTATCACTCATTCCCATTTTGTTAACAGGTTGTAAACCAGGAAAAAAGACCTTTGAATACTCTGAAAAGAAGATTCGAGAAGGATTGGTGTATCAGGACTGCAGGGACTATGTCGTAGATGACTGTGAATGGAAGTACAGGCTTAATTATGGTGCTATTTTTCTATTCATAGATAAAGATAAATCTTTTGCCATTCTTAAAAAAGATGGAACTCTTGAGAACAATCCAAAAGCAGAGGAAATACATGCAAGTGAGTGTCTATATTTTATAAAGAACTATCAAGGCTCTGGATATTATGCTGATGTGGAATCAATATCCTATGGTGATATCGAAACAAACGAAAGGGGAGAGTATGTGTGTAAGATCAAAGCCCATTTGAAAGTCAAAAAGTGGAATACAAATTGTGTATCGGCAATAGTAGGTACAGTTGTTCCTCATGATTATGATTCATACTCCTTGCAACAGAAAAATGATTACTTATCATCTGCGATTGTAAACTATTCTCCCAAAAGCGAGCAATTCCTTCCTCTGCTAATCACTTCTGTCTTTGCTGGGGAAGCAAATTCTCCTGATTATTCAAAGAAACTGAACCCATTTCAAAGTGAAATGAACAAATGGGATTATGAGACAGAATCTCATTCTGTAATAACAAATATAGTTTTCGATTCGAAAAACAAACTCTGGATGCTTGAAAAGTCTGTGGATAAACCTAGTTATACTTCTTTATCTCTAAATGAATCAAGAACTGATATATCTGACATGATTTTCATGGAAGGGGTGTACTGGGTTGGAACAACGGCTCAAGTTCTTGAGGAATTGAAACTTGGTCATACTCTTGTAAAAGAACGTTGGCTCAATGAGAAAGAATATGCACTATATAGAAAATACATTGATTACTTGTCCATGGATTATTCTAGAAAAGGTGATCAATATTATGTTTATCAGTTACTCAAGCGTGCTATTGAAGAGTATTCTATGGATGTAGATGTAGAGGAAATGCCTGAATTTAAAGAGTGGCTTGAGCAATCCTTTATGTTTTCCAAGAAACTATCGGAAAAATTAACTATGGCCAAATTTGAACTGGATAAAAAAACTTTGTATAAAAAATACATGGATTACCTGAACATGGAAGCCACGAAAAGCAATCCAAAAAAACTTTATCAGTTTTGGACGAATGTGATTGATGAATATGCTAATGATACAGCAGATAAACCTGAAGTTAAAGAATGGCTTGAACAGTCTTATGAAATTTCTAAGAAATTATCTGATAGACTAACTGAAATAAAAATACTACTGGAAGAATATAAAATGCTTAAGCAAAAAGAACTAGAGAAATATAATTTAATGAAAAAAAGACAATTCTTTGAAGATATGATTAAAGATGAAATAACTCATCTCAAGGCTGAGTTAAAGAAGAGTTTTACAGAGTATCTAGATGAAAATTTGGTTTCTCATGCGAGTAAATATCTTGAGCATGTCTTATTGCAGTTGAAGGATATAAAAATTTATGAATTCGATTTCTTATACAATTTGTTAGTAAAAGATGTTTTCAATCAGAGAGATTTTCTGATTAGAGAAACAAACACAAAATCAACAAATTATGCTGTTCAGCAAAGATGTTATTCTGAATTGTTTTCTTCTATAAAAAAAGGTTTTCATTTAGTTGGTTCAGGTCAAAGAGTTACGGTCAAAACTATGTACGGCCCTGTATCTGGATATTTATATGATATTTATCCTTATGGTTTAAGAATTACAAAGGATGTCATAAAGAAAGAAAATATTCGTGCGGAGGATAGAATTCGTTTTTGGGAAACTGATTTAAATAATTACGTTAATTATTTGATAAAGACAGATCCTCAATATATAAAACAATATTGCAGAATGTTATATTCAGAACTATTAAAGGCTGGTTATTTGCCTTTTTATGGTGAAAATTCATCTGTTTCAAAAGATATGTTTCTTTCAATGGATTACTGGATATCCCAATCTGAATATGCATCATCCATTAAAAATGCAGAGTACAGGGTGTTTGTTTTGAAATTCAAAGAATCTCATGGATATCAAAAAGAACTTGAAGAATGGATTCCATCTGATAAACACAAGTCCGAATTATTTGAAAGATCTAATATGTTGTTTGTCCCTTATACGTCTCTTCCTAATGATGCTGATTAGATTTTTGAAAATAGAATCGGCCTCACACAATTTAATTGTCATAGGATGGATGGACAAGCGTGATGCTAATCTTTCAGATGTACCAAATATCAATATTATTCAAGTTGGTTGATTTGTTAACCTTCTTTAAACGTGACTGTTGTTAAGATACTTGGCTGTGTTTTTAGCATATTAATTATCCTAATATGGAGTTAAACATGAAAAGAGTTTTGATGATATCCTTCGTTATATTGACAATTGTGGTACAATATTTGTTGGCAGAGAGTTTGGTTGATGTTGTCGATCAGGCAGAGACATCTATTAATAGCAGAAATAAGGTAAAAATGGCAAGAGAACTTACTAGCAAAGAGTTGCATAATATATTGGCTGACAGTCAAAAAACAGATGAGCAGAAGGTTACAGAGATTAAAAAAAAGTTTCTTCAAAAGCAAAATGGACCTATAAGACATATGGAATCTTTGATAAATCCTGAAGATGTCGAAATGATAGAACATTATGATGCAATCAAGTCGTATCAAAAAGAGGCAGACAGTGGAAATGCAGTGGCACAGTGTATACTTGGAGTGTGTTTTGAGAATGGAATAGGGGTGGAGGTGAATCTAGCAGAGGCTGTCAGATGGTATCGCAAGGCTGCGGAAAAGGGATATGCCATGGCACAGCATAAACTTGGTGAATGCTATGAATATGGAAAAGGTATTAGAGAAGATACTTATATTGCGATAAAATGGTATAGGAAGGCCAGCGAACAGGGATATTCTGAAGCAACGTTTGATCTTGGTATTCTATATTATACGGGGACATACGTGAAGAAGGATCATGTTGAAGCCGTCGAATGGTTTCGGAAAGCAGCAGAACAGGGAAATGCAGGGGGGCAGGCTATGCTAGCCATGTGTTATGCAAAAGGAGATGGCTTAAAGAAAGATCCATTTCAAGCAGTTTATTGGAATCAGAAAGCTGCTGAGCAGGGACATGAGCCGTCACTGTTTGATCTTGGAATGTATTATAGTTGCGGCTTTGGTGTGAAGCAGAATCATGTCGAAGCCGCCAAATGGTTTCGGAAAGCAGCAGAAAGAGGGCATGTGGCGGCTCAGTATCGTCTTGGCTTGCAATATAGATGTGGAGTTGGTGTGAAGATGGATCAACTCGAAGCCATCAAATGGTTTCGGAAAGCGGCAGAGCAAGGGCTAATTTTAGCCCAACTAGACCTTGGGGATGCATATTTTGATGGTTATGGTGTGAAAAGAGATATTTCCGAGGCAATTAGATGGTATAACATAATGGACGAGAATGCAAAGCAAGACATGTTTTTCATAATGGATTTAAATGAGTTTCAGGAAGTTGTGATTAAATGGCTTAAACTGGTTGCTGAACAAGGAAATGTTGAGGCACAGTATTTGCTTGGAGGGTACTATATAAACGGTTACTGTGTAGAGAAGAATAATGAAGAAGGAGTCAAATGGTATCACAAGGCTGCCGATCAGGGGCATGCATTGTCACAATTTTATCTTGGCTTGCAATATAGATGTGGAGTTGGTGTGAAGATGGATCAACTCGAAGCCATCAAATGGTTTCGCAAGGCTGCAATGCAAGGGAATGTCAATGCGCAGTACGAACTGGGTATGAGTTATAGTTTGGGAGAAGGCGTGGTGGAGAATCAAGTAGAAGCTGCTAGGTGGTTTCACGAAGCGGCTGAAAAGGGAGATTCTGATGCGCAGTTTTGTCTTGGAAGATTATATCACCTAGGACAGGGTGTAGAGAAGAATAACGAAGAAGCGGTTAGATGGTATTACAAAGCCGCTGAACAAGGGGATGCTGATGCGCAGTATTCACTTGGAATTTGCTATGAAAAAGGAGAAGGAGTGGCAAAAAAACAAGAAGAAGCGGTCAGATGGTATCGTAAGTCAGCCGAAAAGGGAAATCCACATGGTCAGTTTCATCTTGGCATCTGCTATGTTGATGGAACGGGGCTTGAGGAAAATGTCGCTGAGGCGATTAAATGGTTGGTTAAGGCTGCGGAGCAAGAGTTGCCCGAAGCGCAGTTTTGGCTTGGTTGTTTCTATGAAAATGGCTATGGCGTTCCAAGAAATCAAATTGAGGCAGTCAAATATTATCAAATGTCTGCAAACCAAGGGTATGCCGCTGCGCAGTACTATCTGGGATTATGCTATGAAAAAGGCAAAGGAGTGTCAATGAATCAAAAAGAATCTACTAAATGGTATAGAAAAGCCGCTGAACAAGGACATCAGAAAGCACAGGAATCACTAAACAGATCATCTGATGATAGTTGGATACAGGAAATAGATCAAGAGTTTAAAAATACTTTGAAAAAGAGGAAAAGTTTTTTCTAGTGTTCAAAACGAAATGACATAAATCTCGTTCGCCTTCCCAATGGATAATGAAAGTGAATTATGCCAATTCGGCTTATTTTTCAATGACAAACAGTGCCTGTTCACCCATGATGTTCTGGTCGCTGTCCCGAGTGAAGGGGACGACATTTCCTTCGACGAGGACCCATGCGTTCAGAATATGAATTTTCGTTTCGTCAACCCAGTCAAGAAAGTCGGTTATGGAGCACAAATGGATGTTGGGCGTGTTGTACCATTTGTATGGAAGGGACTTGGTGACAGGCATTCTACCACCAAGACTGAATGTAAAACGGACGCTCCAATGGGCGAAATTTGGAAAAGACACAATGGAGTGCTTTGAGATTCGAAGCATTTCATCAAGCACTTGCATGGGACTGCGCAACGTCTGGATCGTATTTTCCAGCACTGCCCAGTCATAACTGTTGTCGGGAAGCAAGCGCATGACTTCGGAGAGGTCGCCGTGACAGACGGGGACACCGCGTTCTATGCAATGGTTGACTTTGACTTCGTCGGTTTCAATGCCCTGGATCCAGCAGTTGTTTTTCTGCGAGAGCATATATAGCAGTTCGCCGTCGCCGCAGCCGAGGTCGATGACCGACTGGCCAGGTCGAATGAGGTTCTGGACAATGGTGTCATGCCATCGGGCAACACCTTTTTCAGGCAAATCCGCCTGAAGGTGCAAGGCGCATTCTTTCAGCGACTCAAATGTGCAGTCATTTCCGTTGACACCGAAATGCTCGAGTGTCTTCAAGTATGATTCTTTGTGTTTTCCAGTAAATTCAACCATTTGTCTCCTCCCTTGATCTCAGTCTTGTTTTCTCCAACACTTTGGCGCTTCAGTATTCAGGAAGGCATTAAGAAGCCGCTGGACCTTGGCCTCTTCGACAAGGAAGGCATCATGGCCGTAATTGCTTTGGACATCAACGGAGGTGACTGGATGGTGGTCCTGCATCAGAGCCATGACGATGTCGTGGCTTTCTGAACTGGGATAAAGCCAGTCCGAAGTGAATGAGCCAATCATCATGTCAGCCTTGATACGGGAACAGGCAC
The DNA here is from genome assembly GCA_017963875.1 of Victivallales bacterium. The sequence goes on from JAGCTA010000367.1 coordinate 6,742, forward strand.
GGACAAGGTCGCCACCACCCCATTTTGCGGCGGCGTCGTAACTGTCCATGGCGTTTGCGATCGTCAAGTAACTATTGGCGTCGAATCGATTGACAAAACTCTGTCCCTGGTGTTGCAGATAGCCATGGACGGCAAATTCCTCGCTGTCCTCATTGGCGTTTGCATTTGATTGGCGCAGTTTGACGGACTGGAGGCGTCTGCCGAATTTCGTGTCCATGCCAGTCGCTGAGAGATAGGTGATATGTGCGAGCATTCGTGCGGCTGTCAGGCTGGTCAAGTCGCGTTTCTTGATATCATAATAACTCAGGTCTGGACCCTGCGCAGACGCGGTGAGGGGATTTGGGACGCGGACGTCACCGTAAATGTCACCATTGTGGAAATTCGGGTCGGATAGGATTGTATAGCAGGCCACATGGTTGAAACCGAGTCCCTGCGCGGGCAGTTTCGCTCCTGAAGCGAGCATGACGCATTTTCCGATGCGCTCGGGAGTCGCCAGCGCCCATTCAAGTGCCTGCTGTCCTCCGAGGGAGCCGCCGACAACGGCGTACAGTTTGTCGATGCCGAGGAAATCGACGAGTTCCCTTTCGCATCTCACCCAGTCTCCAACGGTTACAGGGGGGAATTTCTGTCCATACGGGCGGTTGTTGTCGTTTGGATTTGGCGATGCGGGTCCAGTTGTGCCATAGCAACTGCCAAGGACGTTGGAGCAGATGATGAAAAATCGGTTGGTGTCAAAAGGCAGTCCAGGACCGACAAGTGCGTCCCACCATCCAGGCACATTCAACCTCCATGGACGATAGGCTTCAGAGGCAGTGCTGTCCCAGCCAGCGACATGGGCGTCACCAGAAAGCGCATGGGTTATCAGGATGGCGTTTGATTTGTCAGCATTGAGTTGTCCGTATGTCTCATACTCAACGATGACATCTGGAAGAAACTGGCCGCATTCCAGTGGAAGGGGACCGTTTGCCTGGCTGAGGAAAAATGCCTTTGGCACAGTCCAGCCCACGGAGGCGTCGTCGGTAGGGAGTTTGTATTCCCTTTTCTTGATGTGGCTTCTATCGCGGTTTTCAATCGAATTAGAAGATGAATGAGTGTCGAAGTTCATTACTCCTATGATGTCGTCTATGTATTTTCAATGGCAAAAAGCCCATGATTTCAGCCATGGGGTAAAACATTAATATAGCACTGGTTAACAAAAAGAAAAGTCGAGCAGGAGATTTTGCAGGACCATCGAAGCATTTTCAGGAATCAACCAATCCCTAGGAGTCTGCCACAGAAGTGTTTTTCTTTAAAAATAATGTTGCTCGATAATATCATTTGCATTTATTGTTCTGCTTTATATATTAAACCAAACGGTTGTTTTTTATTTGTGATATTAGAATAAGCGGAGTGTGTTGATGGAATTCGACTTGGAAGCGTGTTCTGAAGAGGGGTTGGAGAGAAGACTATCCAGGCCGAGTAACCATCTGGTTGAGATGATGAAGCGTCTGAAAGGGGACATCATGATTCTTGGGATATCTGGGAAGATTGGTGTCAGCCTTGGAATGCAGGCGATGTCTGCGATCCGTGAATCGGGTGTTAGCAGAAAAGTATATGGTGTGGCACGTTTTTCAAAAACTGCTGATAGAGAAAAACTGACGGCCGCAGGTGTCCGTACAATCGTCTGCGATCTGATGGAACGGGAACAGGTTGAGAGATTGCCGAAGGTTGAAAATGTCATATTCATGGCAGGGCGGAAGTTTGGCACCGATGGGAGCGAAGATGTGACATGGGCGCAGAATGTCGTTGTGCCAGGGTTGGTTGCCGAGCATTTCAGAGACAGCAGGATTGTGGCATTTTCGACAGGCTGTGTCTATCCTCTGAGAACCATCGAACAGGGAGGATGCTCAGAGGACTGCATGCCATCGCCGATTGGCGAGTATTCACAGTCTTGTCTTGGCCGTGAACGCATTTTCGAGTATTATTCAAGGAAATATGGGACGAAACTGCTTCTTTTCCGTCTGAATTATTCTGTTGACCTTCGTTATGGGGTTTTGAATGACATTGGTCGTGCCATCTGGGAAGGGCGCGAAGTAGATAACACCGTTGAATATTTCAATGTGATTTGGCAGGGTGATGTCACTGCGAATGCTCTTCTTTCTCTGGAACTAGCAGCCAATCCTCGCGTTATTTTGAATGTGACTGGACTGGAGACGGCGAATGTTGAAGAAACGGCGCGTGAGATGGGGCGAATCATGGGAAAGGACGTTCGTTTTAAAGGCAATCCAGGCAAATGGAATTATCTAAGCGATGCGAGCGAAATGTGTCGATTGTTTGGGAAACCGAGCGTGTCTTTGGAGCAATTGGTTGTCATGCAGGCGGAATGGATCAAAAACGGCGGCGTTTCCATTGGCAAACCAACCCATTTTGAAGTGAACAACGGGAGGTTCTGATGAAACGTGTGCAGGACATAGACGGCATGGTGCTCTCGGCCTTCAGAAAAGGCGTTGTCATTCCAGCGCAGGTGCTTGCATTGAATGAAGACCGCAGTTTTGCGGAACGGAACCAACGGGCGTTGTGCAGGTATTTCATTGACGCTGGCGTCGGAGGAATAGCCGTCGGCGTTCATTCGACGCAGTTTGCAATACGAGACCCGAAATTCGGTCTATTCAAACGTGTAATGAGCGAGACGGCGCGGTTCATCGACGACTGGTGCACAAAGCGTGGACGGCGGATTCTGAAGGTCGGCGGAGTCTGCGGAAAGACTGCACAGGCTGTTTCGGAGGCGGATTATGAACTGGAATGCGGTTATGATGCCTGTCTTCTTTCTCTTGCCGCCTTTAAGGGCGACGACATTGATGCCATGATTCATCATTGCAGGGAAGTCGCAAACGTCATGCCTTTGATAGGATTCTATCTTCAGCCATCGGTTGGCGGGCGCGTGCTGCCATTCGATTTCTGGAGAAGATTTGTAGAGATTGACAACATCCTCGGAATCAAGATTGCTCCTTTCAACAGATATTATACGCTTGATGTCGTGCGTGCCCTTGCGGAATCTGGACGGGAGGACATTACGCTATATTCGGGAAATGACGACAACCTTTTGGTTGACCTGTTGACTGAATACGTTGTCGGCGGACGGCGGATACGCATCAAAGGCGGTCTTCTTGGACATTGGAGTTGCTGGACAAAAAAAGCAGTGGAACTTCTGGATGAACTTCATCGTCTGATAGACAGCAATCAGCCGATTCCAGCGGAACTTTTGACAAGGGCGGTGAAAATCACCGATTGCAATGCCGCTTTTTTTGACGCGGCGAACGGATTCGCGGGATGCATTCCTGGACTTCATGAAGTGCTTCGCCGTCAGGGGCTGCTTCAAGGGACGTGGTGTCTGGACCCGAACGAAGTGCTTTCACCAGGGCAGGCGGATGAGATTTCAAGGGTCTATAATGCCTATCCAGATTTAAATGACGATGCGTTTGTCAAAGCGCATCTTGCAGAGTGGATGGAGAATTGATTAGTTTCGGGTGAGCGACATGGGAAGCAGAAACGGCGAAATGAACGGGAAACTGAGATGCGCAGTCGTGGGGCTTGGGCGGATAGGTTGGCAGTTCCACATCCCACAGATATTGGTGCATGATGGCTTTGAACTGACCGCTGTTGTTGATCCTGCTGAAGAACGGCTGACAGAGGCGAAAAGCCAGTTCGGCGTGCAAATGCTTTGCAGGCGAATCGATGAACTTCCTCTGGAGGGAATCGACCTGGCAGTCGTCGCATCGCCGACATGCTTTCATTTCGAGCAGGTGACATATTTCCTTGAACATGGAGTGGACGTATTCTGCGAGAAGCCGATTGCGCCTACGTTTGCCGAGGCAGAGCAACTGGCGGCACTGGCAAGGGGCAACGGACGGCGGCTCATGCTTTATCAACCACATCGCCTGACCAGTGAATGCCTGACGGCGCAGGCCATCATGCAATCAGGAAAACTAGGGGAAATATTCATGATTCGCCGTTTCAGCAATGGATTCTCAAGGAGAAATGACTGGCAGGCACTGGCGAAGAATGGCGGAGGAATGCTACTTAACTATGGTGCACACTACATTGACCAGATGCTTTATTTCTTCCATGACAAAACCAGGTCCGTGAAATGCGACATGATGGCAGCCGTGACATTGGGAGACGCCGAGGATGTCGTCCAAGCCGTTATCAGAGGAGAAAGCGACAGGATGTATTGTGTTGACATCAACATGGGAACCGCACTTCCTTTGCCGCATTTAATGCTTTACGGAAAGCATGGCACCGCCATGCTGACTACGGACGGCGAATGGAAAATCCGTCGTTTTGACCCTGTCAAGGCAGGGAAACTCGGCTTGCAGGAGGGAATGGCGGCACAACAGCGGAAGTATGCTGTGGAGAGTCTTGACTGGATTGATGAGTCTTTCCCGATTGTTGAAGAAAGGAATGGTGAATATTATAATAAATGTCGTGACTATTTTGCCTTTGGCAAGGAGCCATTCGTCCCGCTTGAGGAGACACTTGAACTAATGCGCACTATTGAACTTTGCAGAAAATCCTCACAGTGTTTTTAATAGCAACAACTAACAAAAAAGAGCAGAGCAAACGACATGAATAATCCCATAGAAAAACTGCGCAGACTTTATACCGACGGACGACATAACGCATTTCCGTCACTCTGCCGTTTTCGAGGACAACTTTTTCTGAGTTTTCGCGCTGCGACTGGTCATGCTGTCAATGATGGCGTCATCAAGTTGCTTCGTTCCAGTGATGAGGGGAATACCTGGGAGGAAATTCTCACGCCTTTCAATGATCGTGGCTATTGGGACGGCTGGCTTGTGGTGTTCCAGGACAAGTTGTTCTTGTTCAGCGGTTCTCTTCCCGACAATCTGGAACTTCCCGTGTGGTGCTATCTCAACCGCATGCACTATGCTTCAAGCGAGGATGGCGTGAACTGGAGCAAGGTAAGTGAAATCTGCCCATATCCATCTGTTCGTTTCTGGCGGCCCATCGTGTGGAACAATAGACTTTATGTCTGTGATTATCGAACCTCCCTGCGGATTGACAGGCCAGCCCTTACAGAGGTCGAACTGCTTTCCAGTGAGGATGGACGAACATGGAAATACATTTCCAGCCTCAACACAGGGACACGGCAGAATGAGACAGCTATCATTGTGCGGAATGGCATCATGCAGGCTTTCCTGCGCAACGAGGCACCAGATACGGCACTGACTATCCGCAGTTCAACGGGGGCATTTACGGAATGGGAAGCCGAAATAAACACTGGCATCAGCCTACTTGGTCCCATGGTGCGCGACATCAATGGACGGCGTTTCCTCTTTGGACGTTGGCGCGGTGCGGACATGCCAGTTCCTCCCATTGACCGTTCGACTGTGCGTCTTCGTGTCTATACGGTGGACCCTGTGGATTCGCATCTGGAGTTCTATGCCGAATTCCCGTCGGCATACGACTGCAGTTATGCAGATGCAGTTCCTTTGGACGAGCAAAGGATGCTTGTAGCCTACTATTCGCAACACGAGCACGCCAATAAGCCTGATTTCAAGGATATGCACGGCTATAGCGATATCTTTCTTGCCGTTGTCAGGACAGACAAATAGAATTTTGTTAATATATTTGGAATTTTAACCACCAACACAAAAACAGGAGCAGGCGATGAAAAGGAAACACTTTACTCTGATTGAACTGCTGGTCGTGATTGCGATTATCGCGATTCTGGCAGCGATGCTTCTTCCCGCACTGGCCAAGGCGAGAGAGAAGGCACGTTTGACAACATGTACGAGCAATCTCAAGAACCTTGCGCTTGGGCATATCATGTACAACGGCGATTCCAATGGCATGTATCCAACGCAGCCGCCAGGCTCGACAACCATTGATGCGTATTCCTTCCGTGTTTTCGGATTTGGATGCACGGCGGATTATCATGGCGTAATCAACACATATCTTGGTGTCCCAGAGAATCTGTTATGCCCGAATACAGATGCAGGCAAGCGTGGCTATGCTGCGCAATACAAGCAGTTCGTCTGCCCCCTTGATCTGGCAGGATATGGCTCATGGCGCGTAACCTACGGAGAGTGTTTCTTCTATGAGCGTCGCGGCAGTAGTTATCAGTATAACGGCGCAGGAAATAACACAAGTGTTGGAACTCCAAATAACAAGACGGCTCCCCATTTAGGCCTAGCGGGGAAGAATGAACCGATGGTCGCCAATCCAAGTCTCTGCATTCTAGTCGGCGAAGCGGGCATGAGCGAATATCAGTGGGGCAACAACAACCCGATTCAACGCCCCTTCCATGATTCGGTCATCGCCAAATTCAATCTCGCCTTCACTGATGGACATGTGACGTATACAAGGCTTTTCTACGGGACCAAGACGCCACTTACCGCGACTCCTAGCCAGAGTAGCCGCACCACTGGCACATGCTATTATTTCCCAGGTTCTTACACATTTATTCCCGAATGGTGAAAAGGCCGCAGACAAGTCTCTTTGGCTTTGCAGCAAACCAACTTCCCTTTTGGGGGACAGAGCATTTATCGATGATGGGAGAATAATCAGATGAATCATATTCGTATAATTGCATCCATCCTTGCCTCAACCTGTCTTCTGTGGGGAGTTGAATGGACTAAAATCAATGGGACGGGGCACTTTGATGAAGATGAGGGATTCTTTATCGGCACAGGGGATTTCAAGACTTCATTCGTCGTGAAACCCAATACGAATTATATTCTTTCGGCGACTGTTTCCTCACTCAACGGCGTACTTTTTGACCTGAGTTATCCAGGTGTTGCAACAAGCATGCACAAGAAGATGTCGTACACGACTCCTGGAAGAATTCAAAGGGTGGTTGGATGGTATAAGACACGAAATTCCACCACCTTGGACGTCACACTCAAAATATCGAATAGACACATTTGCCCGTGTGGTTGCAAGTCTTGCATGGAGTTTCAGGGCGATACCAATGCCTCCACTTCCATTGATGGTCTCGCTCTCGCCGAAGTCGCTGACGATGAACTTGTCAGCGTGCCTTCTTCAAAGGAAACGCCTGATACTCTTCTTGATAAAAATGCAGCAATCGTCATTCCAGGCGATGATGCCTACCGCAGTCTTGCGCTAAAAATCAGCGACGCATTGGGAGGCGTTCCGATTGTAACTGACAACGACGCATGTCTTTCGGATTCGCCCGTTCTGAACAAAGTCTATCGTGAAAAGAATCTGATTATTTTGGGCAATCTGAATTCCAACAAGGCGATGTGGCCAGCCTACACTCGGATGCTCGCTGGCTCGGACAGTTTCTATCCAGGTGGCGACGGCTATGAGTTGCGGACGGCTGTCAATGTACTGGGCAATGGAAGAAATCACATCATCGTTGGTGGCACAAGCATGAATGGTGTCGCCAAAGCTGTTGAAAGATTCATTGGGCAGGTGTCGCCTTCTCAAAAGCATCTGCTGGATGTTGAACTTGGCGGAGGTTGCAAGCAAACTGTCGAGGAAGATATTGCGAAATGGCAGAAGTATCCACTGCCAGAACTGCCTGGGCGTTCTCCTGGCTATGATTCCGTTCGTTGCTATTACCATCATGCATTGATGTACTATTGGACTGGCATGGAATTCTACCGCAAGCAGACGCATGAATTTATGGCTCCCGTGCTTCAGGACATGGCATATACCCACCATTATCTTATGGAATGGTTTTTCCATACATGGAGAATCACCCGAAACATGGGATTGTACACGGATGCGGAGAAGACAGGCATTGAAAAACTTCTGTTGCAGAATTATCTGGAATTTCAAAGCGGTCCCGACTTGATATGGATGCGGCCAATGCAGCCGCCATACGTAAATTTCAGACTCAATTCAAGACATGTGACCTCGCCTCTATGGTGCCAACTTGTCTCCTCTCACTACCTGAAGACTTATACAGACGTTTCCCCTCGGTTAAAGGAACTTGTGGACTTTACGCTCACGGAATCAAAAACGGCAGCCAGGCATATCGCAATGGAACGCAGCCGTCCCGACAGCGATTTCGAGGGTGGCTCCGATTATATGGAACTATCAATGTGCGTCTTTCGTTATGCCTTTCTGTTCAACGACTATGATATTTTCAAGGGAAAAAGACCTCAGGCATTCAAGTGGGGCCTTATTGATATTCTAAGCAATTCCGAACAACGCGACACGGCGTTGTTCTCACGTGCCAAACTGGGGCTTCGTTACAATCTTGGCCTCCTTTCGTGCTATTATAAAGCCCCAGAGTTCCAGTATTATTTTAACCGTCTTCCTCCCGAAGGCTATGATTCGATGTTCGTAGACCGATATCCTTGCGGAATCGGTTATTTCCATAATGACATTGAGGAGAAACTGCCGACTCAAAACGCTGGGCTTTCCATAATGGAATATACCATGCACGAGGAAATGAACAGTCCCAACTTAAAGGCATTCAAGTCTTCTTTTCAGGAACTTAAGGGGAGGAAGCCTTTCTTTCTGGCGGTCATGAAAGGTGGATATACCAAAGGTTATCCCGTACTGGCAATCAGCGGAACATCCGAAGCGACCGATACGACTGCGGGGGAGATAACCGATATTGCGATTGAGCGTCAGACATGGCTTGGCAATCGTTGGACGCCTATTTACCAATCGAATTCAGGGTTGCCATTTGAAAGGAACACGCTTTATGTTGGAAGAACAGGGCAGAGCGACACTGAACCTGCCCTTCGCCCAAAATTCGGAGTCATCGAATGGTCGTTCAACTGCAATGGCATACAGGCCATCTGCATTCGCATTCCAGGCTTGAATGGAATTGACTGGAAACGCACGGTCTTCATGATTTCCACGAAGTGTTTCCTTGTCAATGACCGCATGATGGCGGAGATACCCGATGATTATGATATTGCGCCAGTATGGCGTCCGTTGGGTACCACTTTGCCCAATGGGGTGGATACGTTATATTCACAGCAGGCTGGCTTTACCTTCTCATTGCAGTGCTCTGGGGAAGGCTTCTCGCTGGAGACCAACACGAAAGAGTATCTGGACATGAAGGCATCGAAACTCAGTTCCCGTTTTGCCTTCCATGGAAGGTTGGCGAAGGGGCAGTCGCTGTCAGTATCATCTCTTTGCCAGGTGGACGGCACGTTGCGCGTGCATGATTTGGGAGGAGGGCGGATTCTGCTTTCCGAAAATGGAAAAGTGAATGCTGAAATCCTTCTAGGAGAAGAAGGTTTCCAATGGATTTGCGGCAAGGGCATCTATGCCAACAAGGTAACGGAAGTGAAACTTGGCGGGGAAAGTTTGGCGGTATCACCGAAGCCATCGGATGTCGTTTGGTACAAAGACACGGGAAATTGCTACAGACCACAGGCTGGATACAGACGGGTTCCGCCAGAGGAGAATCAAGCGGTTTTTCAACGTTGCTTTTCCTATCTGGAAGGGCTGGTTATTCCAGAGCAGACTGTGCAGACTGAGAAGATGACGTCATCTGCCTTGGAACAAGTCTTCGCTAAGGAGTTTTCAACTGAACCGTTGGTTGACGACGAAGTATTCAGCAAGAATTGGGATCAAAAGACAGTTCATGACCTTGGGCGCATCGCCGAGGTCTCGCGAATCAGGAATCGCGTCGCTTTTCTGGAACTGCCAGCATCAGTGGAATACTCCGAGGACGGAGTGTCATATAAACGCATTGAATTGAAATCGCAATGGCTTCCGACGGCAAAGACCCATAATTACGGGAATACCATCCCGATGGAGAAGGGATATACACAAGCGACATTGGAACCGCCGTTGCGGGCACGTTATTTCAAGACGGACGAGCCGTCTGTCCTCATGTTCTTTGCCTCTGATGTGAAGCAACCGACGCGTCCTGTGAAAATTCTGGCGACTGAGCCGAATATTCTGGCATCTTACGAAGTCATCAAGGCGTGGCCGCGTCGTTATCATATAGAAAACAACCGTTTGAAGGTGTTTACGCATGAAGGGCGGGAACTTTTCGGATTGGAAAGCGACAGCGGCATACATGAAATCAAGGTGCTTGACTTTCCTGAGAAGGATTCGATTGGCATTGTCGATGACTGCGGTTTCCAGCGTTTCTATGACCAATCTGGCAAATTGCTTCTTACCATTGACACGTATGGTGAACTGTGCGAATTCAATAAACGCGAGGGCAAGGGAAATACGCGTCATCCTGCTGGAGGATTTGCCGCCACCTATTCGCTGGGAGCCTGGAAGGACATGCTAATTGCTCCGCGCTATGGATTGTCGAGTTTCTACGACAGACAGGGGAAGATGTTAGGCCTGCGGCGCTCAGGCGTCTATAGCGTTGGGTATATGCTTCCAGGCCCCGTGGATTTCGGACATGGCGAACCAGAGCCAGTGGCACTTAGCACGCAATATCTGATTTTCTATAGCGAGGACCAAACGAACATGACAGTTCGCCCAGAAATCGAATATCCTGAAATCTTTGCGACGCGGCAATATGGTCTTCCTGGCGGCTGGAATATCTCGTATGGCGTTTGGGGCGCTGATACATACGTTTTCAAGGCCCTTCCATTTAACGGCAGGAACTATGTTTTTGTGGCAAACAAGATTTCCATGATGGTTTTTGACGGCCATGAAAGGAAATTTGTCTGGTATCGCAAGCCAGTGGCGCCGTATGCCTGCGCTGACGTGGCGGCCATTGGAGACAAGCGTTGGATTGGCATTGTCGCCAACTATGATGGAACCGTGTCTTCTTTGGAATGGAACTCGCCAGATTCCTCTCCGATAACCACCGCTAGGGTGCCTTTCGATGGCATTGTCCGTGCCATGCATGTGACTGAAGACGGACGTTTCTTCATCGCCGCAAGCAACGGGCTTTTCCAGATGGTGGATGGAAGCCTTCGTATGCGCCTAGAAAGTGGATTCACTGATGTCAAGTCACTTCATGACAAGCGCCTGGTCACTGCGGACGACGGCGGCGTCATCAGTGTCTGGAAATAATACAAATCACTAAAACGGGAGCATCCAAAGCCATGAAAACCTACTCATCACCAGGTCTTAAATCTGCATGTTTTGCTGAAGGCGATGGCGAACTGCCTGTGGAAATCCGTCTTCCAGAAGGTGCGAATTACGGCATGACGGAAGAGACTTTTCTGTTTCCAGACAATGCGAAATCAGTTCATGTCAGGCTTCGAACTGATGCGACGGCTGGCCTGAGAGGCAAGGTCGGCTGCACTGCCGCCTTCTTTGATGAAGAGGGCAAGGTATTTGTGGAAGATTATCTGGAAGTCCTTGAGGAAAATGGACATCTGGTTCTCGATGGACAGTGGGAGCGGGAAGAGCATTTTCATGGTTTCCATCTGCGCTGTTTCTTCAAATGGACTGTTGGCGCGTGCCATTTCAGCCGTCCCGTGTTGACGTGGGGAGGGAGTCTTCCAAAGCGCATGGCTCGAATTGTCACGACGCGAATGTGGTATGTTCCAGGAGAGGACATGGCTGCGCGTAAGGAACGTATGAAGCGTCTTCTAGATAAAATTGGCAATGAGGTTTCCTCGCCTGACATTATCCTGTTTACTGAGGAGGCTCCGTCAATAGGCATGGGCATTCCAAACAGTACGGCATGGGAAACGATTCCAGGACCGACAACGGAATGGCTGGCGGACTATGCACGGCAACTAAACACGCATATTGCCTGCGGCATTCTCCAAAATGAAGGAGGGCAATATAGAAACGCCTGTGTTATTTTGGACAGAAAAGGTTCTATCGCAGGAATCTACCATAAGGTTCACTTGACGACTTGCGAATCACGGAACGGTGTCGTTCCAGGCGAGACATTCCCTGTGTTCGACCTTGATTTCGACAAAGTCTCCATTGCGATTTGCTGGGACAACTGGTTCTGTGAATCCGCCCGTTCATTGCGCCTAAATGGTGCTGAAATCATGCTTGTCCCGATTGCTGGGGACGGCATTGTCACTCATCGTGACCATGTGTGGCCTGCGCGGGCAGTGGAGCAGGGGATGGCGGTCGCTTTCTCCGTGTTCAGCAACTCTGAAGATGGAAAGGGCTGGTCATGTGTGTTCGACGCCATGGGCAATATGCTTGCCAAGGCGTTGGCGGGCACGGATTACTGCTTTGCCGACGTTGATTTGGGCAAAAGGTATCGCACAAGGTTTCTTTCCATTGGAAATGGTTTTGGCGAAGGGCGGACACTATATGTGCATGAACGTAGAAACGGTGTCTATGCGGATATCCAGCGGTAATTCGGACGGGACGTGAGACGCGAGACGCGAGACGCGAGACGTGAGACATGAGGTAATGTGTTTTTGTCAAGCGGTCTCATCTGTTTTTTTGATTATTTTCTCCGATTTGTAGTCTGGCTTGAAATCCGTTTCGTTCACGACCATTGCATGAAGTATCAGGAGCAGCTTTCTCATGC
>JAGCTA010000368.1 GCA_017963875.1 Victivallales bacterium
CAGAACACGAGCAGAAACGACAGAAAGTCATCATGACGCCATTGGAACGAAAACCGCAGGAAGCCACACAGTATTCGGATATCGGCATGATGCTTCTGGGCATTATTCTCGAACGCATCGCAGACCGTCCGCTTAACCAGTTGTTCAAGGAGGAAGTCGCCATTCCCCTAGGCATGACCGAAACATGCTTCAAGCCGACACCAGAGCAATACAAGCGCTGTGTCCCAACGGAATTACACATTTCTGACCAGCAGCCGCCAGTTCCATGGCAAGGTATCGTCCATGATGAAAACGCCCGCTGGCTAGGCGGCGTGGCAGGCCATGCAGGGCTTTTTTCAACAGCAGGCGATTTGACAAAATTCGCCGAAATGATGCTTCACCACGGCAATGGCTTCATCCAAGAAGACATCCTGTCTCTTTTTACCAGACGCGCAAATCTGACGCCTGACAGTTCGCGATGCCTTGGCTGGGATTCTCCGACACAGCCTGGCTCATCAGGCGGGCGGCTCATCGGCCCCAACGCTTTTGTCCATACGGGGTTTACGGGAACGTCTTTTTGGATTGACCCCGATACTGGCATCGCCGTCATTCTCCTCACCAACGCAGTCCACCCATTTCGAGAAAACAAAAAGAACTATTTCCCATGGAGAAATGATGTCCATACACTGACGACTCAACTGTTGCTTTAATTAACCCCATCTGATAAACAACCATGAACAGACGCATTATCACAGGTATTTCCATTGGAATGATCTCGACCATTATCTGGGGGTCGTTTTATCCAGTTTCGCGCATGTTGTTCGGCCATTATGACGAAACGCTCGAACCGCTGAACTTCACGCTCATCCGCTTCATTTTGGCAGCCCTTTCCCTTTCCCCAATACTGTTCTTCAAGGGAAACAGCAGAAAATTCGTCGACATGCTTCGCCACGATTGGCTTCAATTGTTCCTGCTTGGAAGCATCGGTACCGTCGGCGAAGGCCTGCTTATCTTCTGGTCGATGGGATTCACCACGGCCGCACGCGCCTCGCTCATGGCAAATACCTCTCCCATCTGGACTCTTCTCATCTCCTTTTTCGTGACGCATGAAGCATTGACCAAAAGCAAACTCACTGGCATGACCATCGGCGCCATCGGGGTCTTCCTGGCGTTCATAGGCAAAGGAAATGATGTCTTCACGGGTGGCGCTAGCACGCTCATCGGCGACTTCATGGCGCTTGCAAGCGGCATCTGCTGGGCAGTTTTCACCGTATTCGGGCAGAAATTCGCAAACCGCTACGGTGGACTGCTCTGCTGCGAAGCACTTCTCATCGACGCCGTCATCATCATGCTTCCGATTGCGCTCCTGAGGAACGGCGGCATTATGCTCAATTTCAGTTGGCAGGCATGGGCGGGCGCGATTTACCTGGGCATACTGTCCTACGGAATCGCGGATGTCTTCTGGTATGTCGCGCTCAAATACGTGACGCCAGGGCAACTAGGTTCCCTCGGATATGTCTCCGCGATGCTTGCGCTCGTCGTCTCAATGATCCTGCTGGACGAAAAAATCACCCTTTTGTTCGTCTGCGCGATTTGCTGCATCCTCGGCGGCGTCGCACTCATGCTGAAAAGCCCTAAAAAGCCTTGACTACCGCTTATTCCAAAGTGAAAATGGAATTCTCGTCAATGCGTTTCTTCAGTTTGGGGGCATCGTTCTGTGCCGCATCCTCTGAATTGTCAGAAGGCTGTTCTGAGCCTGCGATGTTCTGCTGCTGATTTTGAGAAGCATCCGAATTGTCCAGAATCGGCGTATCAGAGGCATTCAATTGTTCGGTGGCACCACCCTGCCCCTCATCGGCGGAATCGGACAAATCACCTGGAACAGCCCCGCCTTTAGTGCCACGGTCGATGACCACGATGTCGTCCACTTGGTAGCCTGTGACCTTGATGCCTCGCGCCTCGCGTGTCCGCTGGTAGATTTTGTCATTGAAATCGACCTTCACCGAATTATAGGAACGGCGATTGTTCTGCTTCAGTTTCAGTTCGACAACGACGCCTGTGTTTGTATAAAGTTCCTTGATGATGCAGTCTGGCGGTATGATGTGGTATTCGCGCCCAGGCGTATACTGCCCAAGCGAGAAGCACTTGGCATACCAGACGGTACTCACCTTGTCATAATAGAGAATCGAATAGAACTGGTCCTTGTCCGCGAGCATGACATACTTTGTCGGGCCGATGTACTCCTTTTCGCAGACAGGAATGACTCGGCAGGAACCATCGTTGCGAAGAAGCATCAACTTGTCAAACGCCGTACAGATGATCGGAGTGCCGTCCTTGCTGCTGGAACGTACATTCGTGCCAAGAAAATGGTTCTGCTTGTCATGGTAGATCTTGACGTCTTTCCGCGCAATGTCCCGTGCCTTGACGACATCAAACGACGTAATCTCCGTCCGCCTCGGGAAATCGGCACCATACTTTTCCTTCAGCCCCTGGATATATTCAATGGCGACCTTGACCATGTTGCCAAGTTTCTGGTCGATCTCCTTGATGTCC
>JAGCTA010000369.1 GCA_017963875.1 Victivallales bacterium
AAAGCGTGACGGGGGGCGATGTGCTGTTCGAAAACCGCTCGGTGACGACGGCAAATGGCGTTCTTGAAGATTCGTTCAAGCCTTACGATGTGCATGTTTATAAGTTGAGGTAAAGACCCGATAAAAAAGTTGAATGGGGGAAAACAGATGGTCAGATGTGGATTTGGCAGCAGGGATTTGGAGGGGATTTTCCTTGAAAACCGTCCAATTCGTGAACGTTGCGAGGCGAAAGCGTTCTATGTGGAATCAGAGGATGTGTCGGCAGTCTGGCTTGTGCTGGATTTCATGGATTTTGACCTTGATATCATTAAGAAATTGAAGAATGCGGTTGTTTCTTCGACAGGAGTCAAATACGGTCATGCGCATGTTGTCACGACGCATAACCACGGTTGCTCGACCTGCGACTTGCTGAAGCATGATGTCCTCTGCCGTCTCGCAGGGGATTGTGCCGCCATGGCGAAGAAGAACACACGGCCTGCTAAAATGCGCCATGCGTGCATTTCACTGCAAGAGCAGGTGAATTATCTGCGGCGTGTCTATATCCCTGAGGTATCTGGGACTGCGACGTGTTTTTGGGGACCTGCACCATCCAACGGTTTTGATTCTTCGCCATACGTGGAGAATTTCCTGGCAGGACTTCATGCAGGTAGAGTGGTGTGGAATGGCCTGGTCGAAACCCAAAGGCCGACTAGACCATTCCTTCCAGGGGATTCTCGATTGTTTGTCGTTGAATTCCGCTCTCTTGACGATGATTCGCCGTTAGGCAGTTTTGTTCGTTTTGCCGCTCACGCGGTCTGCTGCAACCGTCCTGAACACTATTCTTCGGATTATCCTTGGCATGTGCGGACAGAGGTCGCAAAGGCCTTGGGGGGGATTCCGATATTCTTTAACGGCCCTTGCGCGGACATTGCCCCAGGCATCATCGATAAAAGCAGCGGTGCGGAAATCTGGCTTGGGCAACTGCTTGCGAAGGAGGCCGTCAAAGCAGTCAAGACAGCGGAATTCCACCCGCTGACGGAAGTGGACGACGTCATCCATCGTGTCTGCCTTCCTGTGCGCAAAGAAGTCGTTAACAATGACGTCCAGGTTTCAGACGAATTGCCAGACGATTTGGCGGAGAGGAAGAGGCTGCTAGAGAGGCAGCGTTTGAAATCGACCCTGCCGTTCCTGTGGGAAAAGTACGCTCATGGGGAGGAATGCCTTTATGATGATGTTGAGGTCGAACTAGGGATGCTCCGACTCAACGACCTGAAAATCAAGGCATTCCCTGGCGAGACGTTTTCCTCGACCGCCCAAAAGGATGACCCGAATATCATGACGGTCACCGAGCATGGGCGGACGGTTATGTACATTCCTCCTGACGAGGAAAGGCGGCGGGGTGGCTACGAAAGCGTCTGCTCCGTCACGGATTTTGGCGCGGAAACATTGCTTCGTCAAGCGGCGGAGCGGTTGGGGTAATTAAATAGCGAGAGGGAATTCCGCACGAGAGGGTGAAAGATGGGGGCTGGCGCTGGTTATGCAGGATAAATGGATTGGGTAATCGATAATCAAAAACGGAGTTTGAAAAATGAAAGAACGTTCAGTTGGATTGTTGGCGTTTTGCAATGGCCGTCAGTTTGTCTTGGATTCTCTAAATGCCACGGTGGATGGATTATTCACCGTTTCGACTAAGAGTAAGGAATTCAATGGCGTCACGTTGTTGTCTCCCATGATATCCAATGTCTCTGGTGGCGAGTTGGTTTTCAACAAGGCGTTTGTCAGCGTCATTCTTCCGCCAGGGCCATACGAGGCGTATACTCAATACAGCAAGTGGAGTCTGGAAAACCAGGGTAGTTGGCTGCCGTTGGAAGGACGCGGTATCATCCTGAATACGGCAGATGGCAGAACCACTGAAGGCAACACACCCTATGTTGCCATGAGAGCCATTGGCTGCAATGATGGCATTGCCTTCCATGTCCTGCCGCTGGGTGATTGGCGCATACGCGTGATGACTATGCCTTTTAGCAACAACGAGCCGAAGATTCGCGTCGATTTGGGCATATCGGACGAGACGCTTGCCTTCAGGCTGGCACCAGGCGAACAATGGGTATTGCCAGAGGTCATTCTACAGCATTTCTGTAATTTTGAGGATTCAAGCGTAGACCTGCAAGTTTTTTTGAACCAGGCATTCAATCTGTCGCAACGGCAATTGCCAGTAGTTTACAACACATGGCTGGATGTTTATACTGATCTTGATGTTGAACGACTGAACAGTCAACTGGCCGCAGCCAAGAAGGTCGGCTGCGAAGTATTTGTCGTGGATGCGGGGTGGTTCGGCCCAGGAGATGGCTCATGGGAGGCGGTCGGCGACTGGCGTGAAAAGGATAAGTCTGCCTTTTATGGCAAGATGAATGAATTCGCGGACAAAGTGCGCGAGGCAGGGCTTGGGTTTGGCTTCTGGATTGAGCCTGAGCGTTTCAGTGAAAACGCTCCTGTTGTGAAGGAGCATCCAGAGTGGTTTACGAAAGTGAGGTATAACTATCGCATAGAACTAGAGATTCCAGAGGCTTATCAATACCAGAAGCAGATGATTTGCTCGTTGATTGACAAGTATAAGGCGACATACATCAAGACAGATATGAATGCGTCCTTGGGCATTGACGACACAGGCGCGGCTCATTACCGTTATGCCAAACTTTTCTATCAACTTGTGGACGAAGTTCGTGCTGCGTATCCTGATCTGGTGATAGAGTGCTGTGCCAGT
>JAGCTA010000370.1 GCA_017963875.1 Victivallales bacterium
GCGGTATTCTTGCGTTTCTTCTTATGAAGTTTCGCTGCAAAAAGACAAGCATAAAGGAAGAGGCACTTAGTGACATCGCGGTCATTGTTCTTTTCAGTGCCTTGATTGGGGCGCGCCTTTTCTATGTGGTCAGATTCTGGAATGAAAACTTTGCGATGAGACCTTTTTTTGACGTTTTCAAGGTATGGGAAGGCGGTCTCGTTTTTCAAGGCGGCTTCATCATTGCCACCATTGTTCTCATTGGATACTGCCTCATGAAAAAAATGTCTATCGGTGAACTTGGCGACCTCATCGCTCCTGCGATTCCCCTAGGACACGCCATTGGGAGAATCGGTTGCTTCATCAATGGATGCTGCTTTGGTTTTGTCCCATACGATGGACCGCTTGCAGTCAAATATACGTTCAGCCCCGCATCGCATTTTCCTGTGCAATTGGTGGAATCTTTTGGCAACCTTTTGATATGCGGTTTCCTTTTGTTCATGGAAAAAAAGAATTACGCCCAATCCAAACGCTTTCTGGTCTATCTCATGCTTTATACTGTGCTCAGATTCGCCGTTGAACCGCTGCGAGGCGATTACCCACTCGACCAGGTCTGGATGAACATGACTCCTGGGCAATATCACGCACTGTGGCAATTGCCCCTTATCATCGCGGTGTTTTTTGCCGTCTCATTTCTGAAGAAAAAAAACAATTCACAGAAGGCTCTATCCCCCATAAG
This sequence comes from Victivallales bacterium, assembly GCA_017963875.1. The sequence continues at coordinate 719 of JAGCTA010000370.1, forward strand.
GGGCGGTAATTGCTCATGTCAGGACGGCTCTTCTAAGCCCCCGAAGGGGGCAAATATCAGTAACCCTAGGTTGAGCGAAGCGAAATCTGGAGGACGCAATCCTCTACAGGATAACGACCGCGAAGAGGTCGAACCTACCCTCTTGGAAAATAGAGTGTCACAGAAAAACAGCAAAAAGGCTTGAACTCCATGTGGGATGAACTAACAGCGGAAAAGGATCTTATAGAGGCTGTCGTCCCCGACGAGTTTATCGATGGCATTCGCTTGGATACTTTTCTTGCAAGGCAATATCCTGAAAAATCACGTGCGCTTTTCCAAAAGTGCATCAGTGTCGGCCTTGTCTATCTTAATGGCAGAATCGTCTCCAAATCCACAAAAGTCTATCCAGGAAATGTCGTGGAATTCTCATGGCCCACTGGAGATGAGGAAAGCCCTGTCATTCCAGAAAACATCCCTCTTGATGTCATTTTTGAGGACGATGATATCATCGTAATTAACAAGCCACCAGGGCTTGTGACACATCCTGCGCATGGAAATACGACGGGAACCCTTGTTCATGGGCTTCTCTATCATGATGCAAGGCATTTTGAGGAAATGCTTGACGGCTACAAAAGGCCAGGAATCGTCCATCGACTTGATAAAAACACGTCGGGTACAATTATTGTGGCAAAAAATCTCAATGTCTGGGCAACATTAAAGGATACTTTCAAAATCCATGACCTTGATAAAATCTACCTCGCCATAGTCCTTGGAACTTTTGACAAAAAAAACGGCACTGTCAACGCCCCGATCGGACGGCATCCTACTAATCGCCAGAAAATGGCCATAGTCCCTGATACAGGGAAGGAAGCCATCAGCAACTATCGAGTTCTTGCGGAAGCCAATGGATGCTCACTTGTTCAAGTGACGATTCTCACAGGGAGAACACACCAAATCAGAGTCCATTTCTCCCATATCGGCCATCCAGTTCTTGGTGACGAAATCTATGGTGGATGCCCTAAAACTGCACTGCTTCAACCCGCAAGGCAAATGCTTCATTCCTGGATATTGAGAATCCCGCATCCCGTCACCAAACAGAGGATGGAGTTCATTTCACCATTGCCTCAAGATTTTCTTGACTGCCTTGCGGCCATGGAACTGCCTGCGCCTCAAAAGGCTCTTTAGATTTCCTGTTTTCGCCAATGGGACACCCAAATCACCAGCCATCAAAATTTACCGTTCAAAGGGATGATGCCTATGATAGTCCTCGTTTTCACAATCCCAGAGGATAAAATACTGGAGACAATGAAATGAACAAAATTACCACCATAAAGACTGCATCCAGCACGTTGAACTGTGCCATAATCGCAGGAGGCCATCGGCCATTTGCACTGTTTCCAGGTCTGTATCCCAAGGACCTCATGCCTCTCGCCCCCGCCGTTGCCAACCAATATCAGCGCTTTCTTGACGAATATACGATCTATTTGTTCGACCGCGTCTCAGAGCCGTCAGAGCACTACACTGTCCAAGAGATGGCCGCCGACACGATCCACGCCATGGATGTCCTCCACATCAGTGATGCATACGCAATGGGTGTATCTGCTGGGGGCATGGTAATGCAGGCAATCGCTTCGGAACGGCCAGACCTGCTGCAGCACATTGTCATTGGTTCCAGTACATCCAAAATGACAGAACATGCCAGACGGATTCTCAACGGCTGGGCCTCCCTCGCAAGGGCTGGTAAGAGAACGGAACTCAACCGCTCATTCGCCAGCATGGTCTATACTGATGCCTTCTACGCAAAGTATGAGGAGGCAATTCTTCAAGCCCTTTCCAACGAAACAGAGGCGGAACTGAGACGCTTCGCCATCTTTGCTGATGCCTTAGGCAATTTCGAACTGGCAGACGAACAGCGTAAAATCACATGTCCTGTGCTTGCCATTGGAGCGGAGAAAGACCGCATCTTCGGCTCAGAAGCAACCTTGGAACTCGCGAGGAAAACCCGTGGGCGGTTCTTCATCTACAAAAACTATGGCCATGCCGTGTATGACGAGGCTCCAGACTATCTGGAAAAGGTATGGGAGTTCTTTGAAGAGGGACGGCAATGAATAACTCGCCAGCGAATATCATTGCCTTGCTTGAGAGCCACGAAATGGATGGAACATATTGAAAGGAATAAACATGGACATCATTGACCAGAGAATATGGATGAAAATGCTTAATGCTGCAAAATCGGTACAGGGCAGACGGCGCATCTCAGACTATGTGGAGGCTGGCGAAGTGGCCGCGGCGGTGGAATCTGAAACGGGAAAAATCTACACTGGAGTATGCGTGGACACAGCCTGCACGCTTGGCATCTGCGCGGAAAGGAATGCTATATTCCACATGCTGACAAATGGCGAACACAGGCTTCGCCGCGTCCTTGCTATAATGCCAGACGGAAAGAACGGAGCGCCATGCGGAGCATGCAGGGAACTTATGGTGCAACTCATGCCGCTGGATTACGGCGATATTGAAATCATGCTTGATGTCGAGTCCATGAAAACAGCACGCTTGTCCGAACTAACCCCCGAATGGTGGATCAAGTGTAAACAACCTGATAAAAGAAACAACTGATTCAGCATAGGATCAAAAAGGGCATACAGCAGAAAGGTAGATTTTGATTTCACACTAAGATGCTTGCACGATGAAGATTGATATGCTACATTTCTGCTCATGATTTTTTCGTTGAGGATAGCGAATAAACGACATTGTCTGCATAGAAAAATATAACGATAATACAACAAAGAAAGCCGGAGGAACATGAAAAGAAGTATGAAAAAACTAACAGGAAACCAGATTATGGTCTTTATTCTTTGCGGAGTCGTTTTACTGACGGGATGCGTCAGCAAGCCGCTCGCTTTGTGGAACGATACCGCTCCCGCAAAAAACGCCCTGATTGAATATGTGCAAGACGTCACATCAAAACGCTCCCCGAACTACATTCCCGTGGACAGGAGAGTGGCGGTATTCGATTTGGACGGCACGCTCTTCCTGGAGACAGATCCGACTTATTTCGACTGGCTGCTTTTCGAGCATCGTGTACTGGAAGATACGAACTACAAGCCAACGGAAGAACAACTGTCCGCCGCAAAAGCCGCACGCGAAGGAAAGTTCCCGAAACTTGACAAGAATCGTGAACGCATGGTGTCCGAGGCATATCGAGGCCTAACATTGGAAGAATTCGACTCATTCATCCGTCAATTCATGGAAGAACAGCAGCCTGGTTTCATTGGGCTGAAACGTGGTGATGCCTTCTACAAACCTATGGTCGAGGTCGTGGACTATCTCGTCAAAAACGGTTTCTCCGTCTATGTGATAAGCGGAACAGACAGGCTTACAGTGCGTCCATTGGCCGACAAACTGCATCTGCCGCCATGTCAAGTCATAGGCTCGGACAGCACCATCATTGCAAGCGGCCAAGGAGAAAAGGACGGGCTGGAATATACCTTCGGCGAAAAAGATACCCTTGTCCTTGGGGGAAAGAACCTTGTCAAGAACCTCCAGATGAACAAGGTCGCGGCCATTGCGAGAGAAATTGGTGTCCAGCCAGTGCTTGCCTTCGGGAACGCCCTTTCAGACGCAAGCATGGTAAACTACGCCATTTATGGAAACAAGTACAAGGCACTTGGCATTATGCTTCTGTGCGATGACACGGAACGTGAATACGGCAATCCAGCAAAGGCCGAAAAGATGCGCCGCGACTGCGAGTCTAACGGCTGGATTCCCGTGTCAATGCGCAATGACTGGAAAACCATCTACGGTGATGATGTCATAAAAAAACAACCTGCAAACCAATAAAGAGCAAGAAGCAATGAAAAGATTCTCTTTGATTTTGGCTTTACTTGCAATGGCTCTCTTTTAGCAAATGGCGATGTTGCTTTCATCACCCAATTGTAAAAATGACGTGAGGATTTATTGTAAGAAACGCTTGTTATATAAACCAAATTAATCATCATACTATCTCCAACCCATAGGAACCCAACCATGAAAAAACTCTTCGCCCTTGGCTGTGCATTTGCCCTTGCCACTATGTGCGCAGCAACTGCCAATTCATTGATGGTATATTCGGGAAAACCGGAAGAAGCCAAAAATGTCGTTCTTTCCGCACAAAACGGCATTATCGCGGCCACGACATCAAACGTCATTTATGCCGATGACTTCAAAGGCACGCTTGATGACAAATGGCAGAAGCCTCTGAACCACGCGAACCTAGTCACATTCAAGACTGGCGTCATCGACGGCAAGCAGGCAATGGTGTGGATCAACGAGCAGGAAGAGGAGAATACATACGATACAGAAACCGCCATTTCCTCCAAGCCGTTCTCAGTTGCAGACATCTTCGAGTTGCAACTGTACTATGCGGCAAAATCGACTGTAGGCAAGGTTCTCAGAAACTCCATTATCCACTACGGCAACTATGATTTCAAAATCTCATGGTACAAGTCAGACGAAAAGGCCCCCTTCAAAGAAGACTTCTTCGACTGCGAGACAAGCCCAGACAATTTCATCTCAAACGCCCATATTTTCACTGTTCCAGATGGTGCCGTCACGGCGAAGATCCACTATGGATTTGGCAGACCGAATTTCCAGAAAGGCCAGTTATTCGCCATTGCTGATTTCTCCGTCATCGGCTTCGGAAAAAACGGCAAAGTCACACCGCAGTCGTCTTTTGTGACTTCGCCGATTCTCTTAACGGGAAATGAGTATTCATACAATGCGAACATCCCTGCGGGGACATCGCTGAAATTGAGTTTTTCATACGCAGCCGATGATGGGGGTGCCCCTGGCAACTGGTCCGATTGGTCTGCGCCAGTGACTGGGAACGGCATTCTGGTACCAACGGCTGGTGCCGCATGGGTCAAATGCAAGGTCGACTTCACGTCAGACGGCAACGCCGCCGCATCCATCAAGTCCATCACCATCGGCAAACGCACTATTGGGAACTGGGATAGCATCATTGTGGCTGAACCGCCAGATGTCACCATCATCTCACCCTCGCCCGCCAGCACCATGGCCCCTGTCACCATCAAGGTGTCCACTAAATCCGAAATCAACTGGAAGACCTCTCAACTTCTACTTGACGGCAAGGAGGCCAAGGCGCTGTTCAGACAACAGCCTTCACTCGACGATGGCACCTATCAATTCACACCTCCTGAACCATTCTCTCCTGGCGTCCATGAAATCGCTGCAAAACTCAACACGATGGATGGTACGACAAAGGACAAACTATGCATCTTCTTCGTCGGAGAAAAACGAATCTCCTCACCACAGGTCACACTACGCCATGACGGCATGATGCTTGTCGATGGCAAACCGTTCTTCCCCATCGGGTTCTATGTCCTCAGGAAATTCGACGGCAACAACAACGATTTCGACACGATGTTCAAGGATCTCCGCAGCCGCGGGTTCAACTTTGGGCGCGAAGTCGGATGCTTCCCCACTGCCGAAAAGGCGCGCGAATTCGCCGAAGCCGCTGAACGGAACGACTACCGTGTATTCATGACTGCTGGCTTCCATGCCGCCAACACGCAGGACCTCCGCCATGTCGCGGAAGGTGTTGCCGCCTTGCAGGACTGCAAAGCCATCCTGATGTGGTACATCGCCGACGACACGTCTGCGCACAATACCCCCGATATGCTCCGCCTCAAGCATGAGACGTGCAAGGCAATCGACCCAGGCCGCCTCTCCGTCCAGGCGGACGGCGTCGGCAGCACCATGGATTCAAACTACCGTCCATACGTCAACTGCACCGATGGCTTCCAGCCTGAAATCTATCCAATGCACAATACAAATCCCGAACTGGACCATCAAGAATGCGTCTTCAGGACCATCGCTGACACAGATTGCTCCCTTAAGGACATCAAGGACAAGGCAACTACTCCCAAAGGCGTGCAGTCCATCATCCAGTTCTTTGGTTCGAAGGACACTACGAAGGGAGGCTGGAACTTCAACAGGCCTGGCGAAGTCCGTGCCATGAGTTATGCGACCATTATCCGTGGTGCCACAGGCATCACCTGGTACTGCTATGGGCCAATGTCCAAATACCATACCGCGACAACGTTTCCCGAGCGTTGGGAAGAGTTGTGCGGCGTCGCACGCGAACTGGATTCACTGATGGACGTCCTGACCGCCGAACCGATTCCACAGCCAGCCGCACCTGAAATCATCAACGGACAGGCCGTGGATTCCAAAAAGCGCGTCCCCGTATATGCATTGCTGAAGCGCAGCGACAAACGCACCGTCCTGATGGCTGTCAACGCTTCCACCGCAGACGTGACGGCAAAAATCACGATTCCAGACATCACAAGCGCCACGGAACTCTTCCCGACGAAGGATTACGCGCTTGCCGCCCCTGGCGTGCTTGAAATCCCCTTTACGAAGTTCCAAGTCAGAGTGTTCGAGGTAAAATAAATCTCAAGGGGTATAGCCTAACATGATGAAACATGTCTGTCTCACATTGTCACTCATCATCATAGTCTCCTGCACATCGGTTCAGAAGCCATTGATGGTCTATTCATGCAAACCTGCGACAGTCCAGTATGTTCACCTGTCCACGCAGGACGGCATTATAGCCGCCCCTGAGCCAAGCATCGCGTTTACAGATGATTTCAGCAACGGTCTTGGTGCGAAATGGCAGGCCCCGCTCAACAGTTCCGACATCGTCACATTCAAGACGGGCGAGATTGACGGCAAGCCTTCAATGGTCTGGATTAACGAAAAAACGGAAGACAAGGACTACGACACAGAGACCGCCATCGGTACCAAGCCCTTTTCCGTTGCAGGATTCCATGAGATTCGGCTGAAGTATCAGGCGAAATCGACGGTCGGCAAGGTCTTGAGAAGCATGATCATCCAATACAAGGACTACGATTTCAAACTCAAATGGTACAAAAAGGGCGAAAAAGAAGCGTTCCATGAGGATTTCTTCGACTGCCAGACAAGCCCAGAGACGTTCATCCCCAACAAACACATTTTCGCCGTGCCAGAGCAAGCGGATACAGCGACGCTTCACTACGGATTCGGCAAGCCGAACTTCCAAAAGGGGCAGTATTTCGCTATCACGGACCTCCTGGTGACGGGTTACGGCAGGGACACGACCATTTCAAAGCACTCGTCCATCGAAACCGTGCCCATCCTGCTGACAGGGACGGACTTCCTTGCTGACGCCACTGCGCCTGTCGGTTCGTCCATCAAGTTCTCCTTCGCCTACGCTCCCGATGATGGCGGCATGCCAGGCGCATGGTCCGCTTGGTCGGAGGCGACATTGGCAAAGATCGGCACGCTCTTCCCGCCGCAGAATGCTTCGTGGGTCAAATGCAAAGTCGATTTCACCTCGAACGGCAATGCTGCCGCCTCAATCAAATCCATCAAACTTGGCAGGCGAATTGTCGGCAACTGGAAAAGCATCATCGAAGACGAAGCACCCGATGCCAATATCATCTCACCCTCCCCCGCAAAGCCCAATGACGCAGTTACCATCAAGATTGACACCACGTCAGAAATCAACTGGAAAGCATCTGACATCCTCGTGGACGACAAGAGCGCGAAGGGCCTCTTCCGCCCGCTTCCCGCTGAAGGCGATGGCGTTTTCCAGTATTCTCCAACAGAGCCATTTGCACACGGTCTGCATAAAGTCACATTCAAGTTGACGACGCTCGGCGGCGCGACAATGGAGAGGCGGTCCAGTTTCTATGTCGGAGAAAAACGCACCAGTTCGCCACAGGTCACGTTGCGCTATGACGGCATGATAATCGTCGATGGCAAGCCGTTCTTCCCGATCGGCTTGTATTATCTCAAGAAATACAAAGGCAACAATTATAACTTCGATACGATGTTTGAGGACCTCCGCAACCGTGGATTCAATTTTGGCCGCGAGGCTGGATGCTTCGAAAAACTTGAAGACGCACGTGAATTTGCTGAAGCAGCCGCACGTCATGATTTCAAGGTGTTTCTATCGGCAAGTTTCCAGGGCGCAAACACACAGGACGTCTCTGCCATACTTGAATGCATCACCTCGCTCCAGGACTGCAAGTCCATTCTAATGTGGTACATCGGTGATGACACAAGCATCCATAACACGGTCGAAAGCCTTCGCTACAAGAGCGACATAGTCAATGCGGTCGACCCCATGCGTCTGACCGTCTTTTCCGACGGCGTTGGAGACAAGAGCAACTCGATCTATCGTCGACACGTCAATTGCTCAGAGGTCTTCCAGCCTCAAATCTATCCGCTTCGAAACTTCGAACACCAGAAACAGCACGATGAATGCGTCTTCAATACCATCGATGACATTGATGTCTGCACGAGAGATATTAGAGACAAGGCAACTGGTCCACGAGGCCTCCACACCATCAACCAGTTCTTCTGTTCGAGCAAACCTACGAGAGCACCCGACTACCTCTTCCCAGATCCAGGTGAAGTGCGTGCCATGACGTATGCCTCAATCATCCGTGGCGTAACTGGCATCACGTTCTACAGATATGGCTACAATAGCACATTCATCGGGGCGGTATCTTATCCCGACCGTTGGGAGGAACTCTCTGGCGTCGCACGAGAACTCGATTCTCTCATGGACATCCTGACTGCTGAGCCGATTCCGCAGCCAGCCGCACCTGTCATCATCAAAGGCGATGCCGTTGACAAAAAAGGCCGCGTGCCAATCTATGCGCTTCTGAAGCGCAGCGACAAACGCACGGTGCTGATGACCGTCAACGCATCAATCAACGACGTAACCGCGAAAATCGCCCTTCCTGGCATCACCTCCGTGAAGGAATTGTTCCCAACGAAAGACTACCCGCTCGCGGCGCCTGGCGTGCTTGAAATCCCCTTCACGCGTCACCAGGTCCGCGTTTTTGAGGTGAAATAGTTTATTGCCAACAAATTCTAACCACCATCGCCTAGGAATCATTTACGCATGAAGAAACTGTTCGCACTCCTTTGTCTTCTGAGCCTGGCCGTCGGATGCCAATCGGCATCAAAGCACCTGAACGTCTATTCATCCAAGCCCGAATCCATTCAGAATGTCTGCCTGTCGGAAAAGAATGGCATCATGGCGATTCCTGAACCAACGGATGCGATCGCCGATGACTTCAAGGGCACGCTTGACGACAAATGGCAGCCCCCTTTCAACCACTCCAACGTCGTCACGTTCAAGACAGGCCTAGTTGATGGCAGGCAGTCAATGGTCTGGATCAATGAACAGCCTGAGGACAAAGAGTATGACACGGAGACTGCTCTCGCCTCCAAGCCATTTGCGGTCGCCGATTTCTACGAACTTGATTTGGCATACGCGGCCAAATCGACTGTCGGTCCCGTCCTTAGGAGTTCCATCATCCATTATGAAAACTACGATTTCAAAATCTGCTGGTACAAGGCAGGCGAAACCAAGCCATTCAAGGAAACTTTCTTTAACTGCGAAACCAGTCCTAACGAGTTTGTCCCGAACAGTCATGTGTTCATCGTCCCAGACGGTGCCGCCACCGCGACTCTCCACTATGGCTTCGGCAAGCCGAATTTCCAGAAGGGGCAACTGTTCGCCATCACCGATTTCAAACTGATTGGCTTCGGCAAAAAAGGCCGCGTATCTCCCAATGCGTCATTCGTTACGGCGCCGATGATTTTGCACGGCACATCCTTTGACTTTAATGCGCTTCAGCCACAAGGCACGTCACTCCAGTTTTCCTTCGCATACGCGCCCGATGACAATGGAGCGCCCGGCGTCTGGTCTGCATGGTCCGCGCCAGTGACCGCAAAGGGAACACTGGCCCCCACGCCTGGAGCCGCCTGGGTCAAATGCAAAGTCGAACTCAAATCGGACGGTACCGCCGCCGCATCCGTCAAATCCATTACCATTGGCGGACGAACCATGGGCAACTGGACAAACATCATTGCGCCCGAACCGCCTGACGCCTTCCTTGCTTCCCCCTCGCCTGCAAAGCCCACAGCACCAGTCAAGATGAAAATCGCCGCAAAGTCAGACATCAACTGGAAGACATCGGAGATTCTCCTTGACGGCAAGGACGCCAAGCCACTCTTCAGCAGTTCCTTCCTAATCGAAGACGGCATCATCAGTTACACCCCACAAACGCCCATTGCCGACGGCGTCCACGAAATCACGCTCAAACTGAAAACCATCGATGGCGGCATCATTGACAAATCATGCTTCTTCTTCGTTGGCCCTGAACGCACGAATTCGCCTCAGGTCACGCTCCGCCATGACGGCATGATGCTCGTGGACGGCAAGCCGTTCTTCCAAATCGGCATGTATTACCTCAAGCCGTTTGACGGCAACAACAATGACCTCGACACCATGTTCAAGGACCTCCGCAGCCGTGGCTTCAACATCGGTCGTGAAGCGGGCAATTTCTTTGAGTCTGAACCAGCCATTGAATTCGTCAAGGCCGCTGAACGCAACGATTTCCATGTTTTCATGACCGCAGGCTTTACACAGCAGGGAGCCAACACGCAGGACCTCCGCGCCATCGCAGAAGGCGTTGCCAAGATGAGAAACTTCAAGAGCCTGCTGATGTGGTACATCGGCGACGACACCTGCACGCATAACACGCCACGCGGCCTCACCAACAAGACCGACACGGTCAAAGCCATTGATCCTGGGCGCATCACCATCCAAGCGGATGTCATTGGAAGCACCGCTGATTCGCACTATCTGCCTTTCGTCAACTGCACCGACTGCTTCCATATTGAAATCTACCCCATCCACAAGGGGAACAAGCAACGCGACCACGAAAACTGCGTCTATCAGACCATTGCCGATGTTGACTGCGCCGTCAATGATGTCAAGAAAGCGGCGACCTCGCCGAAGAACATCTGTAGCATCATACAATATTTCGCATCAAAGGCAGACACTCCCCACGGCTGGGACTTCCCGACCGCCACCGAACTGCGCGGGATGACTTATGCCTCCATCATCCGAGGCGTCCATGGCATCACGTGGTACAACTACGCAAAGGCGGTCAAATACTATACCGCTGGCTCGATTCCAGAACGTTGGGAAGAATTGATCAGTGTCGCAAGTGAGTTGAACTCGCTGCTGGACGTCCTCACGGCGGAAGCGATTCCACAACCAGAACCGCCTGTCATCGTCAAGGGCAACGCCGTTGACAAGAGTGGCCGCGTTCCCGTTTACGTGCTGCTAAAGCGCAGTGACAAGCGCACGGTGCTGATGACCGTCAATGCGTCCATTGAAGACGTGACCGCGAAAATCGCCCTCCCAGGCATCACATCAGCAAAGGAACTCTTCCCTGAAAAAGACTTCGCACTCACCGCGCCAGGCGTACTCGAAATCCCCTTCACACGCCATCAGGTTCGAGTCTTTGAGGTAAAATAGCAACCACAATTTGTAAACATCACACCCCCTCGCGCGCAGCATTCGAAGGCTTCTGCGTGCGAGGGGGTGTCTATTTGTGCGCCACATGGCTGGATTAGCGACGAACCTCACAACCAATCTGCCATAATGCCAAAATACTCTGACAACACATCAGACAGTTGCTTCCTTGTTCGCAGCAGGACTTTTGCTGTCGAACCATCAGGCTGGGAGACATTCAGTTCAGATACAGGCTCCCCTGTAGCGGGGTCAGTCGTTGTTCCGATACTGTTTCTTCCATACGGTGTCATTAGATGCACCATGAGGCGATTCCTGAAGAATGACTCGGGGTGATGGCTGAGATAATAGTGCACGTACGTATAATCGAGATTTACTTGAGGCGACTCATCAAAGGAATAATAGTTTTCGAAGATGCCGTTGGTTTCACACTGAATGACTTTTCCAAGCACGGAATCCTCAACAACACGATATGTCTTGCCATCATCAAGTTGCTGAAGCGTCGCCAGTTCACATTTGAATGGCTGCGTCGGTATCACTCGGCCGATACCGACGTCAGGAATGAATTCCCCTTCTGGAAGAAAAACTTTTATGACGCGATGACGCCTGAGAGGCACGACCAACGCCTCGCCAGAGAGCCATCGGCCAAAATATTCCTCGACGCGATAGCCCAATGAGCGTAGCAGCCAGGCAAACAAGCCATTCAACTCAAAACAGTATCCGCCACGATGTCGTTTGACAATCTTATCAAACACACAATCCAACGCCAAAGAGGATTCCTGTTTGAAATAAATATCCAAATCCTCGTATGGCACACTCATCAGATGGGCTCTTTGCAAGGCTTTCAGTGTCTTCAGCGTCGGCTGAACATCTCCTGAATATCCGATTCGCTCCAAATACTGTTCTATTCTGTCATCCATGTCTGCCTGGCCATTATTGATAATCGTTTACATATTGGCAATGACTGCCTTGATGATTTCGGTCGCGGCATTCTGAGCGCAACTGTCGACACCTGCTTGCACCTCATAGCCTCCACGTTCAAAGCACTCGGGCATGGGAACATAACCCGAGACCGACTGTGACAGTTCAGCCACAAAAGTGTATTTGAATTTACTTGCCTTGCGGATCGCCTGAGCAATACCATTGAAGGGTTCGCCAGGGAGCGTCACAAACGCCAGTTGGTCTCCAAGTTCAATGGCTGTGATTCGCCCTGAATGGGACGGCTTGCTCTTATCATGGCAATCAATCACACGCTGCGCAAAATAACGGAGCGCGGCGGGAACCTTGTTTGCAAGATCCTGGCTCTCGAAATCGCCTTCCTTCTTGATGTCAGGCACTGTTTCAAGCGTATGTTTTGCCTCTGCAAGTTCTTCTGGCGTGATGACGCGATGAGGAATGACAACCGTGCCGTTCTTGATGACAACCTTGTCGGCGACGACGGGTTCGAGTTTGTCAAGTGCCTCCAGCACCAACGTCGCATAGCCACGGCCGATGCGCGTCGCCTCATGATAGGACGTCTGGTTGATTTTCTGGTGGAAATCAAAATGGTTGATGTTACCAGAAGCATCGTCAAGAATCATCACGGGGATGCTTTCTTTCAATGAGTGCTGAATCTCCTGTGTAAAGCGTCCATACCAGTCAGCGGAAACGAGATTACCGCCAATGGTATCGCCATGGTTTGCGATATTGCAGATAAGCGCAGCGATTCGTCCGCCTTGGATAATCTTGATGATGCCGATGGTACGGTCATAGTCACACTCTGGCTTGTCAATGTCTGGATTTCCCCAGCCTGGATTGGTAATGATGGTTCCATTCTTCATCCAGTAGCATCTGACAAAACCATACGGATTATTGTAGATCGACCCGACTTCCAATTCGCCAGGCAGAAGATTCATGATGGCACGGCCAAGCGCCCTTACCGCGGCATCGACGACTTGCTCAAAAGCATATACCGTCCGCTCGTCCCATTCATCGCGATTGGGCTTGAACAATGGTCCCGTATGTGTATGCGTTGCCGCTATGATAAGGTTGTCATGGATTTCCTGACCGAATTTGGCGACAATGCGTTTTTCCAGTTCATCAAAAATAGGTTTGGCGATGGAGCACAACTCAAAGGTCATGAACCCGAATTTTGTTCCGTTGCATTCCATCATGATAACCTTGACAAGCAAGTCATCGTATGCTCCTTCATTTGGACGATAGTTGAAATATCCTGCCAAGCCGACTCCGACAGGAGGTGTCATGATTTCTTGAGCATAACCGATTTTCAACATGATTTCTGATACTCCTTTGCAAAAGATTGTTTAATATGTGACAGTATTCAAGCAGAATCCTGTCATTGGTTCAAAACATATAATATACTGCCTGTTAGAAAATCTTGTCTATAAATGTTCGAATCTTCCATGTATTCTCCTTCAGCGTTCCCATCAATTCCGCTTGGAACATTCCTGTCAGCGGTGACAACAGGAAGGAGAGTAACTTGACATCCTTCACAGGAACGACATTGATCCAGAAATGGAGCAGTCCATTGTTGACATCATCAATCCAACGGTATTCGCCATTGCCATTCAGAGAAATAATCGTGCCATTGGTGTGAATCTGAGATACACTGACGTTGACACCATTGAAATCGAATTTAGCCTCCGCTTCACTAATCTGCCCAAGGGTAGACGATACTTTGCCTAATGATGCCGACGCTATTATCTTCCCCAGTTTCGACAAAATCGGAACATTCCACAATTCCCCTTCCGTAATTTTGACATTTCCCTGACCGTTGAGATGCAACGGTCTTCCCGCCCATTCATGCAGGATATCCATCTGTAGTTCTCCAGACACATTGCCCTTGTATGTCCCAGTCTTCTTCTGTTTTGAAGGAGCCTCTGGCTTCTTGTCTGGAGTCATTTCCTCTTTCTCCGTTTCGGAAGGTGCCTTGGCAAGCAGTTCATCCAAAGACATGTCATTGAAAAGCACAAGCATCTTCCCCTGCTCTCGCATCATATCATAATGGCCGCGAGTACGCACCTGGCCCTTGAAAAATTCTGCCTCCTTGATGTCCCACTGAATATCTCCGTCATCATAACTCCAGCCCATGATCACATTTTGAAGCGAGAAATCACGATATGAAATTTCCTTCGCCTTCAATGTCCCTTCAATATGCAGACGTGGCTCGCCATCAAGAAACAGGCTTCCTGTGCATGAAAGAATGCAGTCCTCCGATATCGATAAATCGGAGATTTTTTCTGATAATTCAGGCAATACCCCTTCCAATGCCTTCTTGATATCCACACCCATCAGCGTGTCATACACTTGGAATCTGCACTGCTTTGTTCCAAGCAATTGTAGTTCAACCTTTCCACGAACACCGCCCCAGGCTTTGTCATTAAACCTGATGTTGACGGGTTCCAATGACACAGAAGACGGTAAATCCAGTGACACGATGACTGTCGCTTCATCAATTTTCAAATCTCGATATCGAATATCATGGACATTAGCATAAATCCCGTCGCAAAAGACTCGCCACTGATGGTCGCCATACGTATAAACCAACTTGGGCATCTGTATGTGCGGTCGAATGCCTTTATTCCATGTGATATCCTTGAAGATATTCGAGTAAAAACCCCCGACTATGTTATCGGGGAAGAACTTACCGATGATTTCGGGCTTACCATCCAGCCAGGAATTGGAAAAAGTCAGGGTAAGCGGCGAATAGACAACGTGCAAATCGAAGGTCGCATCATCATCATTTGTCAGAAGATGGATATTCTTAAACATGCAGTCATTGGAATTTATTGTAAAATTATCACAGGTGACCTTTTCCGCGTCAAGGCCATTAAAGCAAACTTTTCCAAAACTGAGATTACCCGTAAGCGTCCAGCGCTTTCCGTCATTGAGCGAAGTCTCTGGAAAATCCAGCGAAAACGCGGCTGGTTGCCCTGCAGAACAGTCAATATGCATCAACATATTTGACTCATCAATATCATAGCGACGGAGGTATTCACGATAAACGCGTTCAGGGAACATGGTGCCCTCCCCTTTGAACGACAGAATATTCCCTTGGGATTTCCAGGTAATATGACCACCGTATGTCAATGCCATTTCCCATGGGCCTTGTTCATCCTCGCGTCCTTTCAGATCAAGCATGATATCGACATCCACTTCATTCTTTTTAATGGCAGACATGATATCGCAACTGGCTTTCAACCCCATGACCGCATTTCTTTCATCCTCCGTCTCATCATCC
This sequence comes from Victivallales bacterium, assembly GCA_017963875.1. The sequence goes on from JAGCTA010000370.1 coordinate 16,321, forward strand.
ATATCTCCTTTACTGGAGCGGACGACCAAGAGCCTGTCCACAAACACTTTCCCTTCTGATTGCTCATATTTGAAAGGCAATATGACCTTGGAGCAATCGACTCCAAGAAGTTGTCCACCAGGCTGAACCATTTTTCCAGCCAGGGACATTTCGTTCAAATTGCCATTTTCAATCGCAAGAGTCATCATAATCTCGCATGGAGCATCCGAAAGGGAAACCAGGGACACAGGCAAGGACACGCCCAGTTCCGACAAGCGGCGCCTGATATTCATTTTTCCATCAAGGGCAGCCTCAGCCAAGCCTGTTTTCAAATTCCAATTTCCCTCAAAACTTACTCCTTCCCTCTGAACTGAGGAGAGGAGCACCTCGGCCTTGTCAACCTTTAGAACACTCTTTTGAAGACTGGCTGAAATATACGCACTGCCGCGACCAATGACTCCGTAGTCTGCCTCGGAGAAGTCGCAGCGAACACTGGCATCCAAGTCCTCCAGTGTCATCGCACTCCGTTTGCATTCCGCCTTGAAAGACATATCATTCCATGGCAATTCATTAAGAGAAACAGCCATCTCCTTGTCATAGATGACTGTTCGAACACTGTTCACCAGATATTCCAGACTAGAGCGAGTCAACTTTCCTGAGCAATGTGCCTGGAATTCCCTGTCTCCGATGAACAAATCTGCATCTCCCGAAAGGGAATCCGCCCTGCCAAGCCAGAGTTGAATATCATCCACGGAGAAGATCTGGGTATTTCCATGGAATACCGTACTGCAATATGGAATCTGAAGCCCATCCCAGCGGGCACCACGAAGATGAATGAACCCTTTGTATTTCCACTTGCCGAGTTTCTCCATTGGCCCGTTCAAAGTGACTTTCATACGCGAACTCCCATCAGCAGGAAGCGAGAGTTTCTGAAGTTGCTCCACGATACGGGATACCTTCTCCTGAAGTTCCTTGTCAATCACCGTCGGTTCAGGACTCTTTTCCTTCAACAATTTCTTCAAAGTCCTTCGTCCGTCAGTAAATCCGACTGAAAGTTCCAAAGGCAATCCAAATCCTGTGCATTTTCCATTTGCAACCAACCGTTCATCAACGGTCAGAGAACACTTCAAGGCCAAATCTGACAGATTCAAACTGGCTTTCTTCCCTTCAGAATTCATGAGTTCGACGCTGCCCCTGTCAACTCCCAAAGCCTGCGGGAAGAACTCCAAATTAACAAGATCATCCAAATCAAGGTAAACAATAATGTGTTCGGCCACCACACGGACATTGCCCGCAGGTGTCACTGTCGTGCATTTAGTATTATGCAGGACAATACCACGGAACAATCCGCACTGAATCTTGTCGAAGGAAACCGATAATTCCTTGGTCTGGATGCGTTCTTGAATCTTGCGGCACCACCCTTCTGGAATGCCGAACCATTCAAAATACAAATCCACCGCCAATAAAAGCACCCCAAATGGAATGGCAACGCGAGTGACCAGGAGCCCGCACCAGTGGCAGATTGTCAAGATGATATGCCACACGCTTCGCCTGTTTTTCACTTTCGCGCAGTCACTTTCTGATCTTGTATCATTTTCTTTGGACAAGGTCGAATCCCTTCCTTGAATTAATTGTTCGAACGTTTTTTTGTTATATTGAGTATATCTGTCTCAGACAACTATAATCGCCATTTTGATAATATACAACACGACTTCTTCATAACTAGGAATTTGCCCATAAAAAAGATATCGTATTTAAAAAGGAATCTGTTTGTCTCATTCTATTGACAATTCTGCAAATGCGGTTATTGTGTAGTATTGTACAAATCAACTGTATCAGAGTTTCATCAGACGAATGAAAAAACTTCCTTCTTCAAAACAATTCGAGCAAAACTGGTCGCAAGGTGTCATCCAATGCCCTGAATGCGGCACGGCTAATAATATCTCCGACCTGACTCTGCTTGCTTTTAATCCATGCAAAAAATGCGGAAAATCTTTCTTTGCCGCGAAGAAAATCTCCTCGTTTTTCCTGTTTGAGCCCGCAGGCGGTGGCGGAATGGGTTCTGTCTATAAGGCGGTATCCACCGAATTCCCCAATCGACTGATTGCCGTAAAACTCCTGTCACGAGAAGATTGCAACAAGCCGACGAATGTCAAGGCACTGCTGAATGAAGCACGGATCAGTTCACTTTTCAAAGAATCGCAGTACATTGCCGCTTGTCTCGACGCGGGCTTTGACAACGGCGAATATTTCACGGCAATGGATTTCATTGAAGGCGAACGGCTTGACAAAATGATTGAACGGCTGGGACACATCCCAGAAAAGCAACTCCTTCCTCTTGTCAAGCATCTTCTTGCCGCTGAACAGCATATCTTTCGTCTGGGATATCTTTTCAGGGACCTGAAGCCCGAAAACATCATCATCACGCCAAACGGCTATGCAGTCTTGCTTGACTTCGGCCTCTGCATTCCTCGAACACAGGCCTTGAACGCAGGAGACGAATATGTTTCAGGTTCGCCATATTACATTCCACCAGAACGTCTTCTCGGACAGCCCGAAGATGCGCGGTCTGAAATCTACAGCCTTGGCATGATCATGTATTTCGCCTTGACTGGCAAAACATACTACAATGCCGATGAGGCGAATGCACTTGCCAAACGCCATCTCTCCACACTGCGAATCGCCAATGAGACAAAAATGCAGGGCATCTCGCCCAATCTAGCCAAAGTCCTTGTTTCCATGATTTCGCAGACGCCAGACAGCAGACCTGCTTCTTTTATCGAACTCTACAACATCATCGACAAACTTTGAGTTAATCATCCCTCATGTCATATTTGCGACTGGAAGACAGAAACATCGTTGTCCTCGGAGTAGCCAACCGCCGCTCCGTCGCATGGGCGATTGCGCATACGCTTCAGGAAGAAGGGGCGTCGCTTCTCTATGTTTTCAAAGACCAGCAATTACTTGAGAAAAACCGCCAACTTATTGGAAACGACGCCCCCGCCATTGTCTGCAATGTGGAATCGGACGAAGACATCGCGGCACTTCAGGCAAATGTCAAAAAGCATTTTCCAATTGTGCATGGTCTGGTCCATTCCATCGCATTCGCAAACTACAGCGAGGGATTGAAGCTTTTCCACCAGACCTTAAAACGCGATTTTCTGCAAGCACTGGACATTTCATGCTTCTCCCTGGTCAATGTCGCAAATGCCCTGTCCTCCCTTCTGGCACCTGATGCCTCCATTGTCACTATCAGCATATCGACGACGCGCATGGCATCCGAAAACTATGGCTACATGGGGCCAATCAAGGCCGCACTGGATTCCACCGTGGTCTTCCTCGCCAAGTCCCTTTCGCAAGAGGCTTCGCCAAGAATACGCGTCAACGCTGTCGGTCCATCACTTCTCAAAACATCATCCTCCGCGGGCATCCCTGGCTACATTGATGCTTATCTTTACGCTGAGAAGGTCATTCCAAGACATGAGGCAATTACCACCGATGAAGCCGCCCAGGCTGTTGTCTTTCTGCTTTCTCCACGTTCAAGCGGAATCAATGCGCAAACTATCGTCGTGGATGCTGGCATGTCAATAAATTATTTTGACCGTAATATCATTCAGAAAGCCATCAAACCATAATTCTCCTCCAATATTGGAGCAATTCACACTTGTCACAAGGAGCAAAGAAAACTATGCTGAAACTGATCGAATCCGCATTCCTCATGGGCTTGGGCGCGACAAGCCTGACCGTCAAAAAGGCCGAAGAATTCGTCAACAAAGCCATTTCCGACAAGGAAATCACCAAAGAAGAAGGCAACCAGCTTCTCAAGACAATCCTTGACGAAGGGAAAAAATCTGAAGAAGAACTCAAAGCCAAAATTGATGAACTCATTTCCAGCCGCGGCGAATCCATCCTGACTACTTACAAGAAAGTCCAGGACCTTGAAGCACGAGTCGCCGCCCTGGAGGCAAAACTCGGAGAAAAAGCCTGATTTTTTAGACGAATCGACTTGGGGCAAGGAGAGCCTGCAGCATCATGCGCGACCTCATTCCATCTGAAGAAGAGCGGTTCTTTGAACTGTTCAAAGAATACTTTGACCTTGAAAAAAACGTCGTGGCGCAACATACGCCTGAAAACTACACCCTTGAGCGGATGACGCCTTTGGCGGAAGTGGCTGGACATCCAGAGGCGCGCCTTCGTATCATCCACATCGCGGGGACAAAGGGAAAAGGTTCCACAAGCCACTTTATTTCCGCATTGCTGCAGGCATCTGGTCATTCTGTCGGGTTGTTCACAAGCCCGCATCTTGCCACTGTACGAGAACGGTTTCAACTCAACAATGAACTCATCTCATATGACATGCTCATGTCAGCGTCAAAGGAGTTCATCAATAAACTTCATCAGAAAAAACTGACGCCGTCGCTTTTCGAGATTTTCACTGTCATGGCATTGAAGATTTTCGCGGACAACGGCATGGAATATGCCGTTATGGAAACTGGCATTGGAGGTCTGCTTGATGCCACAAACTACGTTCCTGCCGCAGAATGCTGTGCCATCACCCCTGTGTCGTTTGACCATACGGCGCTGCTTGGCAATACGATAGAGAAAATTGCCTCGCAAAAGGCTGGCATTATCAAAAAGAACACCCCTGTCGTTATTGCCAAACAACCATATTCAGCTGCGGACAATGTCATTGTAAAAAGAGCGGAGGAATTAGGCGCCCCCGTCGTTCGCCCCATGGAATTAGCCGTCTCCAATGATTTTCTGCCATCTGGGATGCCTCCATTCTTATACGAGAATTTCACGACGGCCATGGCAGTCATGAACACTTTAAAACTCCGCCCAGACCCAACGCAGTTTCATGTCCCGCAACTCAGGGCACGATGCGAAGTGGTCCACCAGAACCCTCTGGTCATTCTGGATGCCGCACATAACGCCGATTCCATGGGCCATCTTGTCCAAGCGCTTAAGACACTCTACCCGACAATCCATTTTACCGTGATTCTTGCGTCCGTACAAGGAAAGGACATCCATGGCATTGTGACGGAACTAGCCAAACTGAAACCTGATATCATCCTTACGAATCCACACACGCCAAGGACGTCAGCGCTTCCGCAACTCCAAAAAGAATGCGCCGACGCAAAACTCAATGTCGTTCAGGTCATCCCTGAACTCACTTCAGTAGAGCAACTGCCCCAAGACAAACCTCTTGTTTTCACGGGATCGTTCTTCACCGCTGTCATCGGCGAGTCTTTCTTCAACTGACAATCCCCTTTAAAAAACGCGTACCATCATGGCTTTCATTACTAGACCCAGCTTGCTTAATCGCATTAAAGAAGGCGATGAAATCTCATGGTACGATTTCTATGACACCTATAAGCCGCTCATCTGGCTCATGGGCACGGATTATTCCCTCACACAAACAGAAAAGGAAGACCTTGTCCAGAATGTCATGACGGATTTTTTCAATGTCCAGGGAAAATTCACCTACGACCCCGCAAAAGGATCATTCCGCAGCTATTTCAGAATGATTATCAAGGCCAGAATCTTCAAGACATTGAAAGCACGAAACAATACTGACGACGATGTCGATGTCGAAAATCTTGACATCCCCGACGATTCTTCAAATGAAGAGGAAGAATGGCAGGCGTTTGCTTTCTCGCAGGCATTGAATGAGGTACAGAATACCCTTGACGCAAGGCAGGTTCAGACCTTTATTCGGTGCAAGCTGGAGGGGCAGAAACCAACAGATGTCGCAAAATCCTACGGTGTCTCTTTGGCTACAGTCTATAATGACTGTAATTTTGTCATGAAGAAAATAACTGAAATCATCAAAAACTCAGATCTTCTATGACAGACATCCAGAAGCAAATCTCTGAACTTCTCAAGGATATCGTCATTACACAGCAGTGTGGACGTGGCGGATTCGGCTATGTCTTTCTTGCCGATGACATCACACTCGCCCGAAAAGTCGCGGTCAAGGCAATTGAAAAAAACAAAGCGGACAACTTCAAACAAGAATACCACGGTCTCATGACCTATTGCTCAGCAATCCACTCACATGCCAACCTACTGACGATTCATTATGCCGCGCAAAACGACAAATTGCTTGCCTATACAATGGAACTCGCTGACAACGCGGCAAATTCCATGGACAACTACGTCCCTGACACGCTTGCTTACCGATTGGGCAAAGTCCAACGGTTTTCCCCAGAAACAATCCGTATGATTGTCAATGGACTGCTGGATGGACTTCAGGAACTCCACAACGCGGGACTCGCACACAGGGACATTAAGCCAGAAAACATCCTTTTTGTCAACAGTGTCCCAAAATTGGCAGATTTTTCAATCATGACAAAGGCTGACGACCCATTGAACGCAGGGACAAAGAGTTATGTCCCGCAGACCATTGATTCTACGATGGATTCCAAAGCCCTTGGTATCGACCAGGATTTGTATGCCCTTGGAAAGACCGTCTATATGATGTTTTCTGGGCAGTTCTCCCACGATTTCCCTTACCTGCGTTCCGATTTACTTGATACCGAATTCGGCAAGCGCCTCAACCAGTTTTTGCTTTTCGCATGTTCAAACAATCCTGATGAACGCTTTCGCTCCGTCCAGGAATTCCGACATAGTTTCAACCAATGTTATGACGACCTCTCCTTCACCCATTCGCTGCTTTTCCGAATCGCCTCATTCATTCTCGCTCTTGCAGCAATGGCGCTGATCATCCTGCTGACATTACGAAACCATTGAACTTGAGAACAGGCATAGAGCATTTGGGAAACGCTCTATTTGCCATATTGCTCCTTTTCCGATTCCAAAAACAATTCACCAAAAACCTTCATATATCAAACGGAGACATCATGAAACATTTTTTAATTGCACTTCTTTCGATTAGCAGTGTCGTTTACGCGCAACTGGGCGTCAATCTCGTCAAAAACCCGAGTTTCGAGAAACTGGACGCCGATGGCTATCCCGCATACTGGTCCAAGATGCCCGAAACGTTCAAGTCGGCTACAGATAACAAATTCGACGGAGAACGCAGCATCATGTACTACAACAAGACACAGGGGAAATATCAGTTCGTGACGCAGCAGATTCCAGCGAAGCCTGGCCGAACCTACGAATATACTATCTACACGAAACTGGTGAACGTGGCCGACACGCCGAAATCCAGACCGAGCATCTTCCTGGAGTATTGGAACAATGGAAAATACATCGGCGGAAAATACGCCAGCACACAAATTTCCCTCAATACCGACTGGGTAAAACTCGTCGGAACAACCACCATCCCCATGGATGCGAAAAACATCAGCGTCGGTTTCCGCGCCGTTCCAAGCGGCACAGCCTCAGCAGAGATCTGGTTTGACAAATGCTCCGTCGTCGAGGTCGAAGGCACATACATTGATGATTTCTCGACCACAGGCACTTACCGCGACACCGCTGACGGAGGCATCGTCACTATTTACCAGCCCACAGGCTCTGCAATGAAACTGATGTCTCCAGAAGTGCAGAAAACCACAAGCATGGAACTCATCAACCACGACGGCAAGACCATCCTGACGCTGTCGCCCGCCACCATCCAAGACGAATTCATGACGTTCACGTTTGATTCGGGTAAACTCCCGACAGGCACGTATACCATGCACGGCTCATTCACAAACAAGGAAACAGGAAAGACATACACTAGCAACGCCACGTTCAAGAAGGTTGACAAACTGCCACCATATAAAACCTATATCGACGAGCATCAACGGATGATCGTTGACGGCAAGCCGTTCTTCCCGCTCGGCATGTATTTCTCCACCGTCAATAAAAAGATTCTTGAACCATATATTGGCACCAAGTTCAACTGCCTCATGCCCTATCATCCGCCGACCACGCGGGAAATGTTCGACTACCTCCATGAAAACAACCTGAAACTGTTCTATTCCATTAAAGGCTGCGTCAGCGTCCGCAAGCATGATCCCGTTGCCACGGAAAAGCGCCAGGCGGAGGGCATCGCAATGCTCGACAAGTGGAAACATCATCCAGCCATCGCCGCATGGTACATCAACGATGAGCTCGCCGCTGAGTTCGTCAACGACGCTATCCTATACCGAAGAAAATGCGAAGAGCACGATCCGATGAGACCGACTTGGACAGTCCTCTGCACGCCGTCAGATTTCCGAAAGTTCCTACCCGCCACAGAAATCCTTGGCGGCGACCCCTATCCAATTCCCGAAGGCAAGCCTGATTCCGCATTCAGATCCACACGCGATGCGAAAGCCGCCGTCATGGGCTCAAAGATGATCATTCAGGTCCCGCAGGTCTTCTGCTGGGGTCATTATTGGGTAAACTACGGCTACTCAAAGGAGAAATGCGCCAACTGCCGCAGACCGTCCTACCAAGAGATGGACGCTATGTCATGGATGTGCATCGCAGGCGGTGCCAACGGCCTCATTTACTATTCCTATTTCGACATACTGCGGCGTGACAAGGCAACGGATATCCTCCCTGCCATTTCCTTCGATGAGCATTTCGGCGAGTGCAAGCAGATTGCCGAACGCATCATGGCGCACGAGAAAGTGCTGCTCTCCACTGGCAAGCCTCTAGCCTACACCATCGTTGCCAATGACAAAGATGACGTCATCTTCAGGCCATACGGACTCGATGGCGTTACATGGCTGCTCGCGGTCAATACGTCCAGCGACGCGCCTCGAACATTCACTTTGGACATGGAGCGCCCCGTCCAACTGCAGGGCGTTTCTTTGAGTTCACCAGTAATCACCGTCGATGGGAAAACTGTCAGCGCGACTCTTCAGCCGCTTGAATCCGTCTTCATCCAATTGAAATAACCTCCCATGCACACTGAACGGCTCGTCCTTGCCTCTGGGGCGAGGTTAAGTCTTCTGACTTTTCCTGTATTCAAACACAATAGTTTCCATGCCAATGTCCTCCCCATATTCACATTGTACCCTCTGTCCTAGGGAATGTGGTGCAGACCGCTCTAACGACGAACTCGGCTTTTGTGGCGAAAATGCCATTCTCAAGCTCGGTGCCATCCTGCCGCATCGTGGAGAAGAACCGTGCATTTCAGGCACAAAAGGTTCTGGGACACTTTTCTTTACTGGATGCTCCTGCGGTTGTTTTTTTTGCCAGAACCACCAACTCTCAGCAAAGCACATTGGAACCCCATACGACGATGAGACGCTTTATTCCGCCGTGATGTCATTGGTGGAACAAGGCGTCCACAATCTGAACTTCGTCACACCCGAACACTGGTGGCCCCATATCAGAAAACTCTGTGAACGCTTGAGGAAAGCCGATGTATGGCTTCCCTTCGTCTGGAACAGTTCGGGATATTTCCGCGTCGAAATGCTGAAGGAGCAGGTGGAACTCATCGATATCTTCCTGCCTGATTTCAAATATGCGGATGCTCGCCTTGCAGAACTCTGCATGGGGGACAGCCGCTACCCCGACATCGCGTTGGAAGGCATACGTTTTCTTGCTGATAAAGTTGGAAGTCTTCGACCATTTGACGAAACAGGAGAGATAACAGCCAGCCGAGGATTGCTGATCAGGCATCTTGTCCTGCCTGGATATGTCGAAAACAGCCTCAAGGTATTAGAACTCCTCGCAAAAACCATTGGCACAGATATTCCCATTTCTGTCATGAGTCAATTCATGCCTGTCCCCGAATGCACGAAACGGCATTTACTCGAGCGCAAGGTCACTGAAGATGAATACAAACGCGTCTGCGATAAAATCAACGAACTTGGCTTCAGACGCGGTTTTATCCAATATGACAATGGCGAAGACGGCTTCCTGCCAGATTTCACTCAAAAACAACCCTTCGCCGCGATGGCGACGACGTCCTCTCGCCCCTAACGGTAGTAGCGACGGCCCTGAACTCGCGCGACTCGCAAGGAGGCATGACAATGAACGGAAAATACTTTTTTGGCTGTGGGAAGCCGCTTCAGACCGAAGAGGCGTTTTACCACAGGTCATGCGCACGAAAGTTGTTTGGCGCAACTGGAATTCCTTCGTTGAATGTCACGCAAGAAGAATTGAACGAACTTGCCAAAAATACATTTGAACATGTTGATTCGCACATAGTTTTAATGAACAGGAGCATTTTTACGGGAGAGTGCCGCAGTGTCATTTCATTTATATACTAAAAACAGCCTGACTTCATTGGCTGAATCGTACCATGAGGCACGATGCAGCAGGCTGAATCTATTTCGGTCACCAAGCCTGTTTACGCCAGAAGTGGTTGCGATACCGACACAGGGGATGCAAATATGGCTGGAGCACTATCTTGTGGATAAAGGAGAGGTCGTTGCCAACCGTTCCTGGCCGCGAATCCAGAAAGTCGTGCACGATATCCTGAAGGAACAGTTCGGGAAGGAAGCGACAGAGCATCTAGACTTGTTTCGCAAGGATGTACTGCTATGGCGCATCTTGAAAATCCTTCAGGAAGACGACAAGTCTGAATTACACGAATTCAACAGTTTACATGACTACCTTGAGAGGTCAACCAAGGACGATTCATGCGAGAAAGACAGTCGGAGATTCCTGTGGCAATTCCAATTATCAGCCCAAATTGCGGAAATCTTCGACCAGTACCTATGCTTCCTGCCCGAACTGCTATATGATGCGGAAAATGCGGAGATTCCCCCCGCTGGCGATGATCCAGAAGCCTGGCAGAAGCGTTTGTGGTGGAAACTCTGCCACTTCGAGGACGGCAGACGCATCCACTCTCCTGCGTCGCGCATCGTGGAATACTGTGAACTGCCTGATGTCAAGCCATTAAAGGCACCTTTGACAATATTCGGGGCCAGCGCTATGTCCGTCTGGTTCCTGAAAGTATTCCAGAAAGCCGCCAGCAATACCGAAGTTCATTTCTTCTACCACAATATCTGCGATGAATTTTGGGGCGACCAGAACAGAAAACTTGGAAAAGTACTGGAACTGCATGAAGAAGACAAAAGATTTGAAGAATACAACAACTCCTTGCTTTGTCTATTCGGGGAACAGGGACGCCGTTTCTTCAACGCCTTCATGGACCAGGACCTCAACAATGGCGTAACCGACTGGGAAGACAGCACGTTCCCTGAGAATCAGACAGACACCTGCTGGACTGAACACCAAGTGAGCGAAGAACTCCCGTTGCTCCATGCCATCCAGAAACATGTCCGTACCTGCACCAATCCGCCAAAGCGAAATACGCCGAAACTGCCTGAATGGGATGACTCTCTCACCATCCACCGATGCCACAATGATAAGCGACAAGTCGAGGAACTTCAAAACGCCTTGCTTTGGCTCATACAAAAGCGCGGTTACAAAATGACAGATATCCTGGTGATGGCACCTGACATCTCGCGCTTTGCTCCAATCATCTCCTCCGTCCTTGACAAAGGTCCGCTCGCAGGAATGTATACGGTAAGCGACAAGTCCATCCGACACGCCAATCTGATGGCAGAGACCTTCCTTGCCATCCTTGAAATCGGGAACACGCATTTCGAGGTCAGCCGCATACTCAATCTCCTTGACTCACAGCCGTTGCGCAACCGCTTCGACCTTCAGGATTCCGACATCACCGCCATCCGCAATTTCCTTTCTCAAATGCACGTCCGCTGGGGCATCAATGGTACCACCCGCAAGCAGGAATCCCATGTGACAGACATCCCATACGAGGAATACACCTGGGAGCAAGGCCTGGACAGACTACTGCTCGCCATGGCGGAAACTCCCCAAGAGGAAAGACTGGGCTTTGGAAATCTGGTCGCGCCCATGCTGTCACCATCAAACGATACGCGCCATTGGCTCGGAGCACTGTGCCATCTGTTCTCCCTACTTCGCGAGACTGCAGAAAGCATCCACTACACTACCTCAAAAAAGATGTCAGAATGGGTATCGTTCCTTCAAGAACTCCAGAACAACTTCTTCAAGGCCGACTCAGACAGCGCATGGGATTCCACGCTTCTGCGCCAGTCCATTGAAGACCTTGCACATGCCGCTTACATGGCTGGATGCGATGAACTGGACGTCCCCTACCCCGTCATCAAGACCGCCATCACGGGGATACTTGAAACCGTCTCGCCCATCACATCCTTCCTTGGTGGGAAACTGACCTTCTGCTCCATGCAGCCCATGCGCGGCATCCCCTGCAAAGTCATCGCCATACTTGGAATGGATGAACGGGCTTTTCCTAGACATGACTCCAAAGTTGGATTCAACCTTCTCACCATTCAAAACACCCAGGAAAACGGCATCGACCATTACAATTACCTGAAGTTCTATGACCGCGACCGCACAATTGAAGACCGATACATCTTTCTGGAAACCCTCCTTGCCGCCCAAGACTATCTATTGATTTTCCATCAGGGGCTGGATGACCATTTCACTGGCGACCGAGGCGAACACCCTGCCGCCATACCTGTCCAGGAACTCACTGAATATGCCAAGCGGGTCCGCGATGGCTCCATCGTCGTGAAGCACCGCCTTCTCCCTGAATCCCCAGAGAATTTCAAGCAACGAAATTGCAACATGCCTGCAGCAGGGGCTAGATCCTACGATGGTTGCCTTCGTTCCCTCCTCTCGTACGATGGCAACGCAGCGCGTCTTGCTGGCATCATGTCCGATAATTTCAAACCTGAGACAAAACCAATAGAGCCTGAATATTCCGATTTTGTCAAAGGTATGGATTTTTCGAAACTTCCAGAGAACTATTCTGTCGATGGCATTACAGTCAAGGTCACGCTTTCGCAATTAATCAAATTTCTAAAAAAACCTCAGATGCATTTTCTGCATCACCGTCTGAACTTCCCTGAAAGTTCGTATGAGCAAGAGACACCCAAGGACTACGAGCCATTTAAGGAAAACTCCTTGGACAAAGCCGTCTTGCTTCGAGAAATCAGTAAACTGTACTACCAGAAGCAGGAAGAAAACTATCCCGATGACTCTTCCCGCATGGAAGAACTTAAGCAACGCATGACTGCGGAGAGCAAACTCCTCATCGGAAAACTCGGAGAATTCCAATTCGAGCAAGCCCTAAAAACGGTCAAAAGCAAAACGCTGGACAGTTCCATTGAGAACGCCTTGCGAAACGCCGAACAACAACAGTTTTCACTGCATTTTAACAATATTCCCCTTGAACTGCCTGAAGGTTTGACGGTACCAGGATACAAACACTTAGAAACCACTCCGAGGATCAATGTCGAACTACTGTGCAACATCCGCCATGCCAAAGACAATGGAATCGGCGTCGTTGAGGGAATCTACACAGAATTACACGGGCGACATTACATTAAACCGTATTTACAACATCTTGCGCTTTGTGCAATGGATGAGAGGCCAATAAAAAGTTTTATAATAACATCCAATAAAAATCCGAATTCCATTCAGGAATGCAGTCTGCAACTGGCAAGGGAAAACCTGAAGCGTATTTTGCAGTTCTATTTTGTGGATATGATGATTCCATTGCCATTGTTCGCCAATTTATCACCAATGGGAGTCCTGAGAGATTCTAGAAAAACAAAATCAAAAAAACAAGATGGTGCCTCCCCCGCCCTAGACGAACGTGAACACAGCCAAGAACTATTCAACTCCACTGCCCTCAAAGAATGGGATTCGGACAGAGGCGAAGATGCCTGTCAGTTGCTTTTCCCGACAGACAAGGATGCGTTCCGTCCATGGCATCCTCTGGTACTGGCTTTTGCAAACTCCTGCTACGAAAGAATCAGCAAACGTTTGCCTCAATTTGAATAAACGGAGGAGGAATAGCCATGACAGAGCAGAATACCACAATTGAGCAGAACAATGCCTACACAGTAAAACTCGTCGGTAAGCACCTGATGGAGGCTGGAGCAGGAACTGGCAAGACATACAACATTGTATCTTTGTTCCTGCGGATGGTACTGGGAGGCATACCCGTCAAGAAAATTCTGGTCGTCACTTTCACTGAAGCCGCGACCGCCGAACTTGTCAACCGTCTCCACAAGGGGCTGGAAGAAATGAAGAATGCCCTGCAATCGAATAATGACAGCAAGGTGGATGACCAGTGCAACCCTTTCTTGGATGAAGCACAATGGGACACGATCTTTGACAAGGGCAAATTCTTCGACAGTTATGGATGGGCTTCCCCCATGCCATCCGTCGAAGAGGGACGTAAAAAAATGCTTCGCCTTGTCAACCAGGCACTCCTTGACTTTGACCAGGCACCCATCTCCACCATTCACGGATTCTGCCGTTCCGTCCTCAATGAAAATGTCTTTGAAAGCGGCGTTCAATTCGGCCTCCAAATGCGTGCCAGTTTTGACGATGTGAAATACGAAGCTGCCACCGACTTCTGCCGTAACGTTCTCTACAATCCTTCTATTTTGGCATTGTTGAACAGACTTGACATTAAACTGACTCCCTCTGACATTTTGAACAACGTTAAAAATGTCATTGATCTATCTGCCAATGACGTTGATTGGGGAGTGTCTGTCTCCACTTCCCTCGACTTAGATTCTTTCTGTCAATACTATCAGCACAATTCCGCCATTCTTGAATATGAACCAGCATTGGCGAACAAGGAAGAACAGAAACAAATCAAAGATATCAGAGAAGATGCGCAAATGACCCTTAGGCTGATAGCGGCCAAGGCAATCAAGGAAGCCGTAGAGAAACATAAGCGTGACGAAGGAGAAATGTCCTTCAACGATTTACTGACGCAAGTGCGTGACATTTTACGTAAAGAGGCAATTAGCACCGAACAACCTCTGACGAATAAAATACGTGAACGGTACGATGCGGTTCTCGTAGATGAATTCCAGGACACGGATGAAATTCAGTACAGCATTTTCGAGTGGATATTTGCTGGCAACTGGCACGAGCCTGGCAAGCACCCTCAACCACAGGTGGGTCAAACGCCTCCCAAGAGTTTTTTCATGATTGGCGACCCAAAGCAGGCAATCTATGCATTCCGAGGCGGGGACTTGGATACTTACCAGATAGCAACAGAGGGAAAAGTGCGGGATGAATGTCTTGCTCTGACAACAAATCACCGCTCCTCTGATATATACATCGACGAGATGAATGATCTATTCAGAAAAGTGATTCCCGTCAGCAGTTTCTTAAATCCTGAAAAGAAACTGGAATGGAAGGAAATCGAAAAGCAGCCTCAAGGCAAGTCACCTCGTTTTCTGAAAAAAGTTTCTGAAGACGAGTATCAGGATGTGACTGAGGATCTTCTGACCTGCGATAATTTCTTTACTACAGACTGCCAACCCGAGTCTGAGGTCACTATCAAGCATCTAGTGCAGGAAATCCAAGGAATTCTCGATGCGGAATTGTATCAGCAGATTCTGAAGAAAAACGACAGTGAAGAAGAGATAAAAATAAATGAACGGATTAATGCGAGTGATATTGCCGTGCTCGTGAACAGCAATCAAGAAGGCGTGATAATCCAAAAAGCATTGTCCGATGCTGGCATTCCAAGTCAGTGGTTTGGGGACACCAGTATTTTCACAACGGATGAGGCCCCCGTCCTTCTCCAGTTGATGGAATGTCTGTTGGATTTGGGAAACAGCCGACTGATTTTGAAAACACTCTCCAATCCACTCTTCGGCTGCAAGGCCATGCAATTAGACGAATTGCGAGACAAGTCGCTTGCTCAAATTCAAACCTTCCTAGGAGACATTTCGCAAAAATGGCTGAATAAATCCTTCCTGACAGCATTCGACAAACTCATCCACGCCTCCATGGAAGAAATGACTGGTCAGTCAAATGCGGAAAAAACAGATTCGCTTGCCATGAAGATTCGTCGTGGCATAGATGGCGAACGTGCTCTTGCACACTATTTCCAGTTGGCAGAAGTGCTCAATTCCGTGGCCATTGAACGACATCTGGGGCGTCAAGGGCTTCTTGTATATCTCAAACGAAAAGTGGACGAGGCCTCAAAAAACAATTCCACCTTGTGGAATAAAGAAAAGGAGCGTGACACGATTTCTGATGAAGAGGGCCAGGATGATGCACGGTTCCATATTCGACTGACTTCCGAAAATCCCGCCGTGCAGGTCATGACCGCCCACAAGAGCAAAGGGCTTCAATTTCCCATTATCTTCGCATTCAATATCCTACGTAAAAAGGTCATGACAGAGTATGGAGGTACTTACCATGACAAAGACAGAAGGCGTCGCTATTATCTGAATCCTCTTTCTGAAAGCCTTGATGAACGGGATGCCGATCCCGCGACCAACGCTCTATATGAGCAGTATGATGAAATGCGCCGTCTTTTCTACGTTGTTGTCACACGTGCACGTTATTTGTGCCGATTCATTGATCAAAAAACCAGTTCCTCCAAAACCTTGTATGCCCTTCTCGCCGAGAAGCAGGATGGCCCCCATCCTCTTCCATACAAGGAAAAACTGGAATTTCTTTCATCTACCTCAAAGGAAAATCCCCAAGCCACAAGTTCCAAAACATATGAGGCACTGAATGCCGAGAAGATTCATCCAGTCCCTGGATGGAGTACGATTAGTTTCTCTTCTCTCTCGCCAATGCACAGGGAATTTCTTGGCAACAATGAACAGAAAACGGACAACCCGGAAACCTCATCGCTCAAATCGGATGAAGGTGAAGAGCCTGATTCATCCGAAACAGACAAAACGGAAAAGGAGGCTCCAATTTTCGAAATGCCTAGCGGCACGGCTGCGGGGACATGCTGGCATTTGTTATTCGAGCATCTAGATTTCCAGTGGGGGGATAATCCAGAGGAACGCAAGAACGGTCAAACTCTCAAGGAATGGATTGGATCGCAATTGTCCTCACAATTCCATGGAACTGAAGAGAAAAAAGCAGACCAGTTGAATGCGTGTCTAGATGTGATATTGGGCATCCTCTGCAATCCCCTGCCTCTCGGATTCGCGCTTAAGGACATCCCACCAGAGAAACGTTGCTCCGAATTACGCTTCACCTTCAAGTTGAAAAATGGATTCCTCGCAGGGAAAATAGTCGAACACACACAAGACCAAAATAAAAAAGAATTGAAATATCTTCAAGATACTGTGCTGCAATCACTTTGGCAGAACGAACTGGATTTCCCCGAAAACTGGTCACGATGCTACCACGCCGAAAACGGCCACAATCTCACAGGGTCCATTGACCTTCTTTTCGAGCATAATGGCAAAACCTTCATTCTAGACTGGAAAACCAACAATCTGAAAAATGATTTCCACAACTTCTCGCAGAACATCCTACGGGACGCAATGCGCATCAACTATTATCCGTTCCAGTACCTCCTCTACACAGTCGCCTGGATGCGGTTCTACGATTCCCTCACGCCTAGGCACGAATGGACCGAAAAAGAATACCTAGAACACTTTGGCGGATGCCTATACATTTTCTGTCGTGGTGTCTCCCAAAACGCCAAAGGCGAAGATACGGAATGGCCTCGCGGCTTTCATTTCGTTTCACCATCCGATAAAAACGGACTTCTACGTTGGGAAGTTGTCGAGAAACTCTACAAATGGTTGGATGTTTCCGCCAGCATTCAGCCAAAACAAAACTAGAGGGAGGCATCACAATGACACAACATAGCAATTGGATTACCCTGCAAAAACGTTTCACAGGCCTGCATGGACTTTCATGGCTAGCGCAGGAGTTCGCAGATATGATTCTTCGGCGAACCGTCCTCATGGATTCGACCATCCCCGTCAATGACCAGGAATGCCTTTGGCTACTCGCCGCCTTGACTTGCCTTGCCTCAGAGAAATCCAACAGTTGCCTGAATCTTCAAAAAACATCAGACACAAACTCCTTTACGCCAAACGCACCAGATTTCGAGCAACTGCCTGTCTGGGCGGAACCTGATGTGCCAAACCAGTCCCCACATGACTTCCAGGACATCTACAACCGTTGGACAGAAACCCTGACACGTTATCCACTTACTATTTGCCAATCTGATGACTTGGATTCCTGCGCTCCGTTCCGGCTGATTCATGGCACAGATGGGACAGACTCGCTCTACCTCACAAGGAATCGCATCGCAGAACTGGAACTGACTGAACGTCTGAAGGCGTTCATGGACCAAGACAAATGTGCATCAAATGTCACGGCGCAAATGGTTGCCGATAGTTGCACGTATTTCAGCAATTATCAGGGTGAATTGTCCAATAACCATCAGGTTCAGGCGGTTGTGAAGGCTCTGAATGTTCCTTTCTTCATTATCACTGGCGGTCCTGGCACGGGAAAAACTACGGTCTTGACGGTCATCTTGGCCTGGCATCTCTTGATGAACCCAAACTTGGACATCGCACTCTGCGCCCCTACAGGAAAGGCTTCCAAGCGAATGAAAGAAGCCGTACTGGACGGTGTGGAAAAACTACAAGGTAAAATCAGTGAAGATATCAAGGAGAAACTCAAGGAATTGCCTGAAAGTACGCTCCATTCCCTCCTTGGGATCATGCCCGACACGGGGCTTGCACTGCGCAATCCAACGAACTTGCTGGAGGCTGATCTGGTAGTGGTTGACGAATGTTCCATGTGCGATCTATCCCTGATGCACCAGTTGCTTTTGGCTTTGAATCCTAAAGCAAAACTACTTCTTCTGGGAGATGTAGACCAGTTGGCCTCCGTTGAGAACGGCACCGTATTTGCAGACCTCTGCCGTTGGTTTCAGGCACGTGAGAAATCGGAGTTTCTGGAGCGCCTGACGGAATGTTATCGCTTTCCGTCGGCATCGCCCCTTGGCGGCTTTGTACAGGCAATCATCACAGAGAATGGGACACCCAATTATGGAGAAATTCCAAATTCGAATTCCAAAGGATTATACGACGGACAGACATATCTGCGCGAAGGCGGGGTTTCTTGCCTGTTCATGGGCATTTGCCCCGATGACACGACAACACACAAAAAACTGCAAAAGCGCTTGTCACAATGGTTGTCTGAAGAAGAGGTGCCCACAGACAAATTCACACTGTCAGAACTGCTGAAAATGTTGCTGAAAGTTTGTGGCATCGACTCGAATCAATGGCGCAAACCGCAAGAAACCAGTGGCTGGAACGAGAGGCAATGGGTCG
Source organism: Victivallales bacterium (assembly GCA_017963875.1). The sequence goes on from JAGCTA010000370.1 coordinate 35,346, forward strand.
CCTACTTCTTCAATCGCGCGGAAAATGTCAAGATCCTTTGTGCCATGCACGAAGGGAAATGGGGTGTCAAGAGTCTCAACAGGGCAATGCAGGATTGTCTCGACATTCATGACAGAGCAAATGGAATGCCCATACTGATTACCCGCAACGATAAAATCACAAGGCTTCAAAATGGCGATGTCGGAATTTTCTACAACAAAAGAATCTGGTTTCCAAAATCTTCTGATGCCAGGGACGGAGGCATGGAGTCTATTGACGATGCCACAAAAAAACTTCTTGGCAAATATGCCGACATGTCATTTGTCAGTTTCGAAGAATCTCAACTTCCACCCCATGAGAATGCCTTTGCCATGACCATCCACAAGTCCCAGGGGTCTGGTTATGACAACGTCCTGCTATTCCTCCCCGAAAAGGACAATCCCATACTCACTCGTGAACTCGTCTATACTGGCATCACACGAACACAGAGAAACTGCATTGTCATCGCGGACAAACAGGTCATGCAAAACGCAATTAAACGCAAGACCATGCGCTGGACTGGGATACAAGCATTGCTTGATGACAGGATATCATAGACATCAAGCCAATGAATCTGAAGACAAGATTCTCTCCATCAATGACTCTGTCCTTAAAAGGGGAATACCCAATGGGATGCATGAAACAAATGGGACAAGTGGAACCGTTCCATTTGTCCACAGTTCCATTTGTCCCAATAAAATCGTTTTGGATAGACTCTATTCCACATAAGGGTAGGTAATTGCAACAAAGCCATGACGGCAGTGCAAAGACCCCGAAGGGGTCAAATATCAGTAACCCCAGGTTGAGCGAAGCGAAACCTGGGGGAAAGCCGACATCAAAGAATTCCGACCTCGTCGATGTCGAACCTACCCTTTAGGGAAAGGCTTCAGAATTATTCGTAATCCTCTGCGGGAACCTTATTTAGAAAACTCGCTCTTTCGTGTTCCATAACCGCCTTGTAAATCTCTTCTGGAGCCGTGCTCTTCATGCAGGTCTTGATAAAACTATCGTCTTTCAGAAGATTCGCAAGTGCACTCATGAGATGGAGGTGCAAATCAATATTCTGCGAACAAAGCAAGAAGAACATGTGGACGGGCTTGTTGTCTGCCGCGCCAAATTCAATGCCTTTCTTTGAATAACCATAAACGATGCATCCAGGAATCTGAAGCGTTGAAATCGGATCGCGCGGATGTGGAACAGCAATGCCTTTTCCGACAGCAGTGGAGCAGAGATGCTCACGCGCCTGGCACTTCTCCTGAAGGTCGCGGACATCAAGCACCAATTCATTGAAAATATGAGGAGAGGTGAGTTCCTCAATCACCGACTCTGGATCCGTGCTCTTGAGATTCATGAACATGCGGTTCACATTCATGGTACGGGAAACAGGAAAACCTGTCTGCGCACGCGTAATCTCATTTACCATCGGCGATTCCTCGCTGGAAACCGAAGATGGAAAGAAAATCTTGTCAATCTGACTGCCGTTAAAGCGCCACTGGCCGCCAATCTTCGTCCCTTCAATCTGACCATTGTCCTTCATGCGAAGAATCGTCCGCTCATTCACCTTCAGATGCTCTGCCAATTCTTTTAATGTTAAAATCATGTTCCTTTCCTCTTTCTGTCTAAATCAAAGACTCACACCTGACAATTCAGGACATTAAATTATGACAAATCATGACAATTTCGCTTTTTATTAGACAATACCGTAATATTTGAATTTGTCAAGTAAATTCTTATTTTTTTTAAGATAATACTCTAAAATTCAGAAAAGAAAAACATAACCTGCTCTGAAACAATATCAAATCACCGTTTCTGAAGTTCTTCATACCATGAGAGGAATTTCTCTGCCTGCCGTTCCAAAGAGAACATTGCCCCACGTTCCGCTGCTGCCATCTTCATGCCAGCACAAACGTCATCATTCAATATTTTCAACGTTGATTGTACAAAATCCTCTGGAGTCTTTGCCAAAAAACCACTGATTCCATCGCTGATTTGCTCAGTAATACCTCCGACAGGCGAAGCGACGACGGGCGTGCCACATGCCATGGCTTCCGTTACTGTCTTTCCAAAAGCCTCGGCTTTTGCCGCATGCCAGAACACATCCGCCGCACGATAAGCATCAGCCATTTTTTCCATATCAGAAATATATCCCATGCAGCGTAGATTCGCCAAATATTTATTCGATGGAGCATCAATTCCGATGCACAGAAACAGCATATCAGGACAATGTGCAGCCAATTTCTCCATTGCGCTCCAGAGAGTCGTCGCATCCTTAAACAAACTTTTTCTGGCTGCTGCGGCAAAAAGCACGACTTTACAATCCATGGGGATTTCCAGATGTTGGCGCGCCTTCAAGCGGTCACCTGGGCAGAAGACATGCGTGTCAATGCCATTTGGGATGACCTTGCAATCCAGATGGCTTAACTTGGACTGCGATACTTGCGTTGCCATCCATTCAGACGGAACGGCAAGATGGACTCCAGCATGAGTGAAAACCTCTGCCTTCTGGCGCAGATTCTCAGATGTTCGGTCTTTTCTGCACGCAGGATAGACGAAAAGATTCGGACAATTCCCGCAACCTTCACGCCAACGTCCGCAATCAAGTGAATAGGCGCAGTGCCCCGTCAGTGCCCAAGTGTCTCTTAAATTGACGATAATCGGGCAGATTTTAGCGTAGTCCTCCAACACCGTAATGTCGAAATACCACCCATGAAGATTATGGCAGTGAATGACATCAGGTCTCCATGGAAGAATACCAGGCAGTTGATGACAGCCACGGAAATCCGTTTCATCATAACCTGCAAGGAATTGTTTCAGACGTTTAGGCGATGCGAGTCTGTCCAGCGCCCTTGTCAAGGGAAACATCCCTTTTATCTTTCGATTGTATTTTCTAAGGGCATTGCTCACTGCTAGAAGTGGCCACCCCAGACCGTATGCCACACGAGGGATCTCAATCACGCCATCATCATCAGAGAACTTCTGTCCCACAGCCAGCAGCGAACCATGCCCAGCCCTTTCATATTGTTTGAAAAGGTTCCAGGCTGAACCTTCGGCCCCGCCCCCTCGGTCTGCCGTGTTGATCTGAAGGATGTTCATCGCACGTCCGTGATTTTCCTTGCCATCATCCATTCCACTAGAATGAAACGCGACCACAGTGGATAATCCCATGGTTGCAAGGACGGCAGCCTTTCGGACCAATTCAGGAGAAATTGCTTTTGAAACAGCATTTTCGCACACGGAGAAGCGAAAGCCGTGCGTGCTCTTGGAAGCAACGAACCGCCAAGCCATGACAGCAGGGGCATTTCGAAACCATGCTTGACGCCCAGCCGAACCTCTTCTGGCAATTCAGCCTTGAATGCATCAGTAAAAATAGCCTTGGCACGACCGTCTCGAATCTTATAATCCAACGGCATACTGAATGCCATCACAGCGATTTGTTCATCCAAAAGAGGCGATACTGGTGTAATCTGATTGACTGCCGACTGCAGAAACGCATCCCGCAGCAACGTATGCTCCATATCCAGTTCAATATCGAAACGTGCGAGTAGTTCTGCAAAATCCTCTGTGTCATTCACGAAATCCCTGCATCTTTCCAGCCATGATACAGGCTTCGCATTTTCATGAAACAGGTCTGGATTCATAAAAGACCGTTTGCCTTTGTCATACGCTTGGGCACGGATGCATTCAAGCATTTCTGCCTTCGTCAGGAAAGGCAACATTAGATTATGCCTGAAACGATTTGGCAACAAGCGCATCAACGGCCTGAACACACACAGTTTTCCGCTTAGACCCATAGCGCGAAGACGCCTTCTGAAATGTGGATATCCCGCAAAAAACTCATCCCCACCAAGACCAGTCAGGACATCCTTTGCGCCGCACTCATGACATGCCTTCGTGGCAAAGTACATGTTGAATCCGTCTCGGCTTGGCTGGTCCATTGCTTTGATGAACTTGCTGAAATGCTTTGCCGCATCCCTGTCCGAAATGGTGACATAGCGTGCATCTGCCTCAAAATGCTCAGCCAAGCCTTTTGCACGAGCCGTTTCATCATACGACTGATGACGCCGCTCGTAACCAAGAGTCAGCGTTGGGACATGCTTCCGCTGGATACTCAGCGCGGCGAGAAGCACAGAAGAATCCACCCCACCCGATAACAGCAGCCGTGCATTCGTCATTTCAATCCCTGTCAAAGACTCCAATATGGCCTCACGCAACCGTGAAGTCATCTCCTCATATCCAACCCCCACGAAAGATGCGTCAGACTCAAGTCGCCACCAGCGTCTTACGGCAATGGATTTTGATTCCAAATTGAATTCGAGCAATTCCCCTGGCCTCAGACTATGGACACCTTTGATCATTGTGTTTGGCTGAGGAACTACGCCCAGCGTCAGATAATCCCAAACAGCCTGAAGATTTGCTGTCCGTGAAACAACTCCCTTGTCCATAAACTCGTCTGTTCGGCTTCCGAAGGCAAGTCCGTTGGGGATTTCAGCGTAATACAAAGGAATCGTACCAAATCTGTCACGGCAAAGAATCAGACGATTGCCATCCATGTCAAAGACAGCGATGGCAAAACACCCCTTCAAATGCGTTGGATAATCCATACCCCAACGAAGAAAAGACGCCATGATGACATCTTCAGTCTTCTGTGAATCACAATCCAGTTCCTTCGCCAGAGCATTCACATTCACAATCGTACCATCTGCCACGGTAAAATTACCATTATCGATTCCATTTGCGGTGACTAGATGTAAATTCATGGTAATACTCCCTCAAATCAAAGGTTGTCAGAGGCTTCTAAAATATCCTTGCAAACGACGTCCGCATCTGGCAAAGGGTCACGAATCCCGTATGTGACCTGAATCGCCTTAATTCCAAAGGCCTTCGCCATCTTCATGTCTCCCTCGCTGTCACCTATCATGACACTGTTTTTCAAATCGATGTCATAGTCCTTGCACGCCTGTTCAAGCATCCCCGTCCCTGGTTTTCTGCAATGGCAATGTTCATCTGGACGGTGCGGGCAAAAATATATTTTTTCAAATTTAACGCCTTCTTCCCCCAGTAGTTCGCATAGCCTTGCATGAATTGCGTTCAGAGTCTCAAGAGTAAAGTATCCACGTCCGATACCCGATTGATTTGTAACCAAGATAAGCGTATAGCCCTTGTCCATCAACGCCCTCATCCCCTTCATGGCATTTGGGAGGAATTCAATGCCATCTGGTGTATCAAGATAGTCTTTATTTATGATAATCGTATCATCACGATCAATAAAGATAACCTTCATCATTCCTATTCTCCTGTCAAACACTCAGGTTTACAAAATTCGTTCAATTATTATTTCCCTATGCAGAATTTTGAGAAAATCGCCTCCAGGACATCTGGCTCGACTTCTCGCCCGATAATTCTCCCCAAAGCCTTGACTGCGCCTCGCAAGCCTATAGCCGCCAACTCCCATTCCTCTGCATGAAACTGCCTTGCCACACCAGCCAAAGCGCTTCCCGCCTCCGACAGCAGTGCCGCATGACGCGCAGCGACCGCGACATCACGCCCACATTCGATTGACATCGACACCCCAGCCAGTCGTTCAATGGCTTCATACAACCCGTCCATTCCCTCACCCGTCAGCGCACTGATACGAATCGCCTCAGACGGCATTGTCTGAATAGACCCTACATCCGTCTTGTTCGCCACAAGCAGCAACCTGCCTCGGATGTTCCAGTTGGGCCATGCCTGGACATCGTATGGAATCGTTGCATCGAAAACCCAAAGCACGACATCTGCATCCATTGCGCTTTCCTTGGCTCGCTCCATTCCATTACGTTCGATGACATCTCCGCCTTCACGGATGCCAGCGGTATCGATGAGCCTTATTGGCAATCCACGAACCGAAACAAACTCCTCAATGGTATCCCGCGTCGTCCCAGGGATATCCGTGACAATGGCTCGTTCACGCCCGAGAATGGCATTAAGCAGGCTGGATTTTCCCACATTCGGCAGTCCCGTAATTGCCATGGTCAAACCGCCACGAAGGATTTCGCCCGCACGCCGCGTCTCCAACATCTTTGCAATATCACTCTGAACCTGCTCCACATCCTGAACCATGTTATCGGGCTTCCGCCAATCCAGTTCCTCCTCTGGGAAATCCAGCCTCGACTCGATTTCCGCAAGTAAGTCAGAAAGAATTTGATAAGCATTTCCAACGCTTTTCCCCAAAAGTCCTTTGAGTTGCCGTCCAGCCATCCGAAGTGCCGCAGTGCTACCCGCCCCGATAACATCCGCCACGGCCTCAGCCTGCGTTAAATCCAAACGTCCGTTCAAAAATGCCCTTTTGGTGAATTCACCAGGCTCCGCCATACGGCATCCAGCATCAATAAGCGCTTCAAGCACAAGCCGCACACACAACGCGCCACCGTGGCATTGCAACTCCACGACATCTTCGCCCGTATAACTGTGCGGTCCAGGCATTTTCACGGCAAGGCATTCCGCATCAAGCACCTTGCCATCGCATCCCATCGCTTCTCCAAGCATCATCATCCGTGGTGAAACCGTACTCAATGGTTGACGCCCATGCCAGACACGACCGCACAATTCCACCGCCTCATCTCCGCTTACACGAATGATTCCAACTGCGCCGCCAAGGGCGGTCGTTATGGCGCAAATCGCATCCATGACGCTATACCCTGAACATGGCACCCAGTTTTTTACCCAGCAGACAGGATGCCGTAAGCAACGATGCGCCTAGGAACACCATTGTCCAAAGCCCCAGTGCCGAAGCAAGCATAGGCCCTTGACCAAGCAGCGATGACAAATCATAAATGGCTTTGGTAATCGGATAGAACGCCGCTTTCTGAGCAAGAATCAACGAATCGGAAACCTCCAGCATGGAAAAACTAAACGCCAGAATACCGCCCGCGATCAGATTCGCGGTAATCAAAGGCATGGTAATCCGTCTAAAGCATGTTATCGGATTGGCACCAAGCGATGCCGCCGCCTCCTCGTAACTCACGCTCGTCTGCTGAAGCCCCGCCACCGCAGAACGAACGACATACGGCAGACGACGCACAGCATACGAGACAACTAGAAGCACCGTCGGATTCTTAATGGGATCGAAGCAATGGAACAGATTTCCTTTCAGCGACAACGTCAGATAGCCGAAAGCCAGAACGAGACCTGGAACCGCCAGCGGAAGCATTATCAACGTATCCAAAAGCCACCCGATACGACCTTTGCCACGCACAATCACGACGGCTGAGAAAATGCCCAGAGCCATGGCTACGATGACAGCCAGGAGAGCATACCGCAAACTGTTCACAATACTTGGAACCGTCAGGCTGTGGCCTAGCGCGGCCTCAAAATGCGCGGTTGTCAAAGCACTTGGCAAAATCGTCTGATACCAACTATTGCCAATAGCCAATCCCAGAACTCCCAGATGGGGCAGGAGGCTGAATGCCCCAAGGGCTCCAAAGACACAGGTGACACCCACGGCTTTCATTCCATGCAATCTGACGATGGCATTTGCACGGCCTGCCTTCGACATCATGGCATAACTCTTGCGACCGAAAAGGACTTTCGCCAAAACATAGAACACCGTTGAGAAAAACATCATGACAGCCACCAGCGCGTATGGCATCGGATTCGTCTCAAGGTCATTGATGCCATTGAAAATCTGGACTGCGGTGCAACGTCCGTAATTGAACATCAATGGAGTGCCCAGTTCCGTGAATGCCCAGATGAAAACAAGGGAACCTCCCGCAAACACGCCTGGAAGAATCAGCGGGAGAAGTACTTTGCGGAAACGCCTGAAACCTGTGCAACCCAGGTCGGCGGCAGCCTCCAACAACATCGGGTCAACATTTGCGAAACTCGCCACGATATTCAAATACAAAATCGGATACAGATGCAATGCCTCCATGATGACAACGCCCCAGAAACCACCTGCAAACCAGTCTGGACCTGCACCTTCGGCAAAAAGCCCCAAAGCCGTCAAAAGTGAATTGAAAGCGCCGTATCTTCCAAAAATACACTGAATGCCCAGAGCACCCACAAAAGGCGCAAGAATCATCGGAAGCAAAAGAGCACCAGTCAAAAAACGCTTTCCCGCAAAATCGTAGCGGTCAGCCAGCCACGCCAGAGGCAAAGCGATGAGAAGCGAGACAAGTGTCGTAGCGATTGCAAGTCGAAACGCATTCGCAAGTCCCTCTGCATAAACGGGATTGCGAAAAACCTCTTGCAAATAGAACAACGTAAATTTGCCGCTGCCCGTATCTGTGATTCCCCCTTTTAGCACATGGAACACAGGCAGGAAGAAAAACAGAATGAAAAACACAATGGTAAAAAACAGCAAACCCTGATATCCGATTTTCCTAAGCATTTTCCAGCCCCGTTATTTCAAACATTGTTTTTCAACGCATTCAGATTGCATCAATCGTCATCGTATAATATAATGCGTGTCCAATTCTTTGCATTTATGCTAATTCATTATTATATTTTGTTTTTTAATAACTGACATGAAAACTTCCCGAACCTGCTATGCACCGTTCGTTCATAAAAACACCATCAGAAAAACATGACTCGATTAGCATTCATCAGCGACATACATTCCAATCTGGAAGCCTTGCAGGCTGTCCTTGCAGACATCCAGAAGACAGGTGCAGACATGACTATCTGCCTCGGCGACATTGTCGGCTACGGTCCTGACCCACAGGCCTGCGTTGACATCATCCGCGAAAAAGAAATCCAGACTGTCATGGGCAACCACGATGAATATGTCACTCTGCTTATGGATCCCCGTGTCGATCGTTTGCGCGATGAAGTAAGGAACTCTGTTGAATGGACGCAGTCTAAATTGACAATGGATTCATTGACCTGGCTATCGCAACTGCCATATCAGATGGATGCCGAGATATTTGGCATCACGCATGGTTCATACGAAGAAGCCAATCATTTTGCCTACTGCAAAGACGAGGAAAGTTTTGAGAAGAATTTCATGGGACAGACACATCAGTTGGCATTCTGCGGTCATTCCCACAGGCCTCTCATCGGAGTCCAGCGTGGTGACGGAAAAATCTTTGTCGATTACATTAGGGAAGGCACGGTTCCCTCAATGGGAAAAGTCATGATCAATGTCGGCTCAGTCGGTCAGCCTCGTGACGAAAACCCCCGAGCCTGTGTCCTTTATTATGACTACGAAACACGCAACATCAAGTTGTCCCGCATTGAATACGATGTCAAGACAACGGTTAACAAAATCCTGAAATCACCGCTAGCCGAGCGTTTTGCAAAACGCCTCGAAGCGGGGAAATAGCATCTTCTGAATTCAACAACCCTTCGCAAGAAAAAGGGGAGCAACCATGGATAGAAATCTGCAAAAATACGCATTGATTATCATGCTGGCGACATTGTCCGCAGTTGCCGCCACGAATGATTTTTCCTTCAGTTTTGGGAATTCGTTCACATTCGGCATGGGGGCTACTGCGGAACAGACTCCCTACCCCATTTCAGGGGGAACATTCAGCCCCAAATACTACTTTCTTAGCAGTGGCGACAAGACATCCCTTGCCGAAGAGGGCATGCAGTACCTCAACACGGATATTCGGGTTTCCACAACCGCCGCCACATGGAAAATCTATTCATCCCAAGGCGGGCAAGTCACTTTTGCCAAGCAGGGCACCATACCCTCAGGAGCCACTCTCGCAATTTATAATGCGAATTCGCAAAACAAAAAAATCGCCGACGTGGCCAATGGAACCAAAGTGACTCTTGAACCAAATTCCACATACTACATCCAGTTCGCAGAAAAAGGCAAAACCGTCTTGCCCCCCGCCCCGAACAACAAGACATTCAACCTGGAACGGTCGTCTGGGAAGCAGTTGGAGTTCCCTGCAAGCGATCTGTTGCCCGAAGGATACACACTGCCATCAGGATATACCTTGGCGGGCGATAAAGCAGCATACGCATTCGACGTCGACGGAGCGGTCTTTTCTGACGGCTCGTTTGGAACCATTACCTACAAAAACAACAAATGCACATTGACGCTTCCAAATGACATCGATTCATCCATCGCCATTTTGAAGTTCTTCTGCTGGTTCAAGGCGTCATCAGGCTCTACAGTGACTTCAAACGGAATGATTACCATAAACCTAACCCAGGCACCTCCATACCTCTCCCTTGAGCCATCAAGCGCGACGGTTTCCTCCATGGGCGGAGACGCCCTCTCGCTGGGCATTGACTTTGAAGTCCAGTCGAATGTCACTTGGACTGTGCGTTCGACTGTCGATTGGATTGTGCCAACCACCATTGAAGGCATCAACATCAATCGAGTCAGTTATATAGTCTCTCCAAGTACCAATGAAGAAACACGCGAAGGAAAACTCATTGTCGAAAGTAACAGAACGCCTCCCCAGGAATTCACCTTGACTCAAGGGAAGGCCTTGCCTGAAAAAACCACCCTGCCTCTCGCCGCAGGTTGGAATTTCATTGCTTTTACTCATCAACTCAATAATGAGACAATCGCAGAATTATTGAAAAAATACGCCATCTTCGCCATCAATGCCAAAGGCAAAGGCTATTCTCTTGCGACCAGCCTGACCCCTGGCGTTCCATACTGGATTTACTCCCCAGAACAAAAAACTGAGGAATTCACAGGATATATTCTTGATAAGGACTGGAAGCAACCAACCATTAAAAACGGCAAGTGGATTTTTGTCGGAGTTTCTACCAAAAACTATTCGCCTGGCTCCAACAATACCATCTGGGCATGGAACGCGGAAATGCAGCAATTCGATATCATGAATTCCGTTTCCCTTGGAAATGCCTTCATGATACAGTCTTCAAACTGATCTCGGAAAGCCGACAGAATTGACCATCAGCACAGATTCCTTGGATCGACGTCCGCGAATACAAAGACTTCTTTCGGCCAATTCTTTGACAAGACCAAAGGTCTGAGTTTTCTGACGAGCATCCAAATATTGCCTCCTCGGAAAAGGATCTGGAATCTAAAAAAGGTCTGGAGTTTGGCAAGCGGCGCGGGCATCGGTCCAATGACCTGCGTTTTCTCCTCCAAAAAAGGCTTGGCTATTTCAAGGAACTGCTCGGCTGTCTGGGAGGCAAGGGCTTCTTCCTTCGATTTAAAATGGAAAATCACCATGTGCGAACATGGGGGAAAATCCAGAAGTTGCCTGGACGGCAACTCTTCATCGTAGAATCCATGGTAATCATGCTTGATTGCGCATTGAAGAGCATTATGGTACGGAGTATAGGTCTGTACGATGACATTTCCTGGAATGTCGCCCCTGCCAGCACGCCCCGCCACCTGGGTGATCAGTTGGAAAGTTCGCTCTCCCGAACGAAAATCAGGGACATGCAAACCTATGTCCGCCTGTATGACGCCAACCAACGTGACATTCGGGAAATCAAGTCCCTTTGCAATCATCTGCGTTCCAATGAGAATGTCGAAGCGCCCCACTCTAAACTGCTCAAGGACTCGCTTATAGCAGTCTTTTGTAGTCATTGTATCTGCGTCCATGCGTGCAATTCGCGCCTTTGGAAACAACGCCTGGGTAATCGTCTCAATTTTTTCCGTGCCGAAGCCCGAAAAACGTATTTCAGGGTCGCCGCAATTTGGGCAGACTGTCGGGGCTGTCTTTTCCTCACCGCAGAGATGGCATTTCAGCATCCCTTCCTTTTTGTGGTATGTATAGGAAACGCTGCAATTTTCACACATTGCCACATAACCGCACTTGGAACACATCATCTGGGTAGCAAACCCACGGCGGTTTAGAAACAGAATCGTCTGCTGCTGATGGCTGATGCGGTCATGGATCAACTCCCGCAAGCGCCGCGAAAAGATTTGCGCCTGCCCCGTCATCGAGGCTTCCTGCGCCATGTCAACCAGTTCCACTTCAGGCAATGGACGTACTTCCACGCGATTCGGCAATTCAAGCAACTTGTATTTGCCGATTGTGCAGTTGTAGTAACTTTCAAGAGATGGAGTCGCCGAACCCAGAAGCACCGTCGCCCCCTCCAGTTTCCCACGGACAACAGCCATGTCACGAGCATTGTAGCGTGGCGATTCGTCTTGCTTGTAGGAACTTTCGTGTTCCTCATCCACCACAATGAGCCCGACATTCGTGAAAGGCGCAAAAAGCGCTGAACGCGCGCCTATGGCAATGCGTGAACGGCCCTCGTTGATTCTCGTCCATTCATCAAAGCGCTCACCGTTGGACAGGCCAGAATGAAGCACCGAAACAAGATTTCCAAAACGCCGCCTGAACCTTTCGCATGTCTGCGGCGTCAACGAGATTTCAGGGACGAGGACAATCGCATCCTTGCCATGCTCCAGGCAATGCGCAATTGCCTGAAGATAGACTTCAGTCTTTCCCGACGCGGTCACTCCATGAAGCAAAATGACATCTGAGACGCTGCTGTCCTGCGAAGCGTTGATGGACTCCAGGACGCCCTTCTGCTCCTTTGTCAACTCCTTTGGAAAATCAGGGACGATGGCATCCTCCATGAACGGGTCCCGTTCAACAACACGGAGTTCCTTTTCCAGCCAGCCATCCTCACACATTTTTGAAATGACGGACGCGGAGCATATTCCTATATTCTGCAATTCCATCAAGGGGCGTGGACCAGATTCCCGAAGATACCCCAGGACTTCCTTTCGCTTGGGATTCAGTTTCTCAAACTCCTCGCCAGATTGCGTCATCCCCTTAAGCGAGAGCATCACGAACATCGCCTGCTTGTGTTTCATTTCCCCTGATAGCACAACTGCTGGCAACAAGGCGCGTATGGCATGTTCCTTCGGACAGCAATAGTAGTCTGCCATCCATTCCGCTAGACGAACGAGATTTTTCGGAATCTGCTCACGCTCGCTTTCCAAAGCAATAATTGGCTTTAGATTCTGCTGTTTGCTGAACTCCGCAAGCGCAACAACAAAGCCAGAACGTTCTGAAGTGTTGAATGAAACACGGACACGAGACCCGACACGAACCTGATTCGCCAGATTCGGCGGTATGAAATAGTCAAAGTCCTTGTCCAGAGATATTAAAAAAACAACTTTTGCGACAGCCATTGCGTCCCTCCCCCAAAAGCCGCATCATTGCTGGAGACGTTCTTTCCAGAAAGCCAATTGATTCCGCACCTGGTTCAACGCCGTGCCGCCAGTCAAATTACGTGCATCCGCGCTCGCCTTGGAATCAAAAAGCCCTAGACATTCCTCGGACGCCATCGGAATAGTCTCCCTCATCTGGGTCAATGATGCCTGGGCCAATGTCATCCGATGCTCATTGCACCATGCGACGAATGCCCCGACCTGATGGTGCGCCTCCCTGAAGGGGACACCATGCCTGACCAGCCACTCTGCCAGATCCGTCGCCTCAAGTGCGGGGTCTGCCGCCGCCTCAGCCATGCGCGTCTTGTTCGGCTTGAGCGTCGCAAGCATGGCAGTCACCGTCGCAAGTGCCATTTTCACCGTGTCGATGGCATCGAAAAGTCCTTCCTTGTCTTCCTGAAGATCACGGTTGTAGGTCAAAGGCAATCCTTTTAGCGTTGTAAGCAGTGCGATGAGATGGCCGTACACGCGTCCCGTTTTCCCTCTGGTAAGTTCCGCCACATCTGGATTTTTCTTCTGTGGCATGAGCGACGACCCCGTGGTGAAAGCGTCACCAAGTTCAATGAATGCGAATTCCTGGCTGAACCAGAGGATGATGTCCTCGGAAAAACGTGAAAGGTGCATGGATATGATGGACAAATCGGCAAGGAATTCAACCAGCGTGTCCCTGTCGGCAACAGCATCCATGGAGTTGCGGAGGACTTCGTCAAATCCGAGTTGCGTTGAAACGAACTCACGATCCAACGGCAAGGTGCATCCTGCAATAGCGCCCGCGCCCAACGGCAAGCGGTTAATCCTCTTTCGTGCGTCCAAAAGCCGTTCTGCATCTCGCTCGAACATTTCCACGTATGCAAGGAGATGATGCGCAAAATAAACAGGCTGAGCATGCTGAAGATGCGTAAAGCCTGGCATGATGGCATCGACATTGTCAGCCCCCAGAGTCACAAGTGCCGCCTGAAGTCCATGGAGCAATTCGCAAATGGCGTCGTCTTCAGCCCTCAGGTACAACCGTTCATCTGTGGCAATCTGGTCGTTTCTGGAGCGTCCCGTATGAAGACGCGCTCCTGGTTTTCCTATTCTCTCCGTAAGCCTGGCCTCGATATTCATGTGAATATCCTCCAGCGCCTCCGAAAACTCGAAGTTGCCGTCGTCGATATCCTTTTTGATTTGATTCAGGCCACGGACAATATCCTCGACATCCTCCTGCGGTATGATACCCTGTTTCCCAAGCATTCTTGCATGTGCGATGCTTCCCTGAATATCATACGGATAAAGTCTGCGATCATACGAAATGGATTCCGAATATTTTCTCACAAGAGAATCCGTTTCCTGAGAGAATCTTCCGCCCCAAAGTGCCATAATGTCTTCCTGTATTTATGATTATGTTTATTTTACGATTAGTTTTCCCGTGGAATCCACATCCGTCTGGGTGATGAGTTCCAGCAGATGGGCCGCCGCAACCGTGATATGCCCCGCATTGAATCCTGCCAGAACCAGTTCCTTGAAAAATGTCTCCGTCAGCAATTTCGCCACTTTGGCTGGATTTTTCAGCGATGTGACCATCAACTGTTCAGCCTCGGTGCGTTCACGGAATTCAGCCTCCTGCCGATTCTGGTCGCGAAGTTCACGCGATGCGGCAGCAAAATGCTGATTGAGATAGTCATACACTTTGGAATTTTCTATGACAAGCGAGGCGAAATGAGAAATCAGTTCAAGGATTTTCCTTCTGACAAGGTCGTATGGCTTGACCGCATCCTTGTCCCTGGAGCCACCCGCTATCAGCAAGCCAATGCGTGCGCCACGCACTAGTATCGGAGTGCAAATAATGGGAAACTGGATATCTTCAATCCCTGAATTAATCCAGTTGATCTGATGAATATGACGCGTCTGCCAAAGAATGTTCTGAAGACGTGCAGGAACATTCAGCGCATGCCCCACGCGGATATTCGGGCTGTCAATGCCGACAACTGTCTTCACAACCAATTCCTTGCGCTCTTCTTCGCGGAACAGGAACACTGCCTGTTCCGTATCAAGCAAAGCGCATGTCATCGTCGTAATGTGGTGCAGCGCTTCATCCAATGAACGCGGTGCTGTCAATGCTTCTGTAAGCATTGTCAAAATGGTGAGATTGCTTTCAAAATCATTTATCATGGCATATATCTCCTCAACGAGACGGTTTGACAACCGATTCAAACAAGGCGTTTTCCAATGAAACACGCGCGGAAGTCGATGACGACATGCACTGCCAGAGCGCATCACGGAATATGGTCATGGCGCGAATGGCTTCCTGCGGCTTATATCTCATCGCGTCCTCGGCCAATTTCTGGGCACGAAAGGGATGCATGGATACAATGTCTGGCCACGCTTTCTTCCACTCGTCCCGCTGTTCTGAAGAAACATTCTTCAACGCCATATTCAGCGAAGACGGCGTGGAAATATGGTTCTGGCTCATGAAAATCTGAAGTTGAAGCATTTGCCTGAAATACCCTGCGGCCGTCAAAATCAACGAGCGAGCGATACGATCAGCATCATTGGTTCTTTCTGACATGGCATCTATAATTCTCAGGCAATCATTGATGTTTCGCTTGCCAATCGCATTTCCGAAAGACCAACTGAACTCCTCCCCCTGCCCCTCGCAGAGCAACCGCGCATCCTCAACGGTTATGGGCTGTTCCGTGCCGCCCTTGTAGCATATCAGTTTTTCAAGTTCTGAATCAATGCGCGCCGTATCAGTCCCCAAAACTTCAATCAAGTATTCGACGACGCCTCCCTGGAGTGCAACCCCCTTGTCCTTTGCCGCGTTATTGATGCAAATTGACATGTCCTCCTGCCAGTTCCTGTTCATTTTATCTGGCTTGCTGAGTATGATGACACTTTCTTTGCTGTATGCCTCGCACGCCTTCAGCAACTCTCCCCTGGATTTCTTGTCAGCCGAATAAGGACCGTCCATGACAAGAACGATGTCTTTTGGAATTCCATTCGAGATAAACTGCGCCAGTTCGCGAAGAGCCTTGCCGACATCGCTTGATTTCACTGTCTCGGCACTAAAGGACGAAAAATGCTTCAGCCACACTGTCTTCGTACCGCCTAAAAACGGCGGCGACTGCAACGACCTGATGAGGTTGATAATCAACTCGGGTTCAACCCCGCTCTCTGGTTCCTGGTACACATCAAGAGAAAAGGCGTCTGGTGTTGGACCAGCGACTTTTTCAATGAGTTTGGCAGACGTTTCCGATATCTGCGCCTCATCATTCCCTATGATAAGATAGACATTCGTTGACATGAAGATTCCCACGACATGGCTTTTTT
This sequence comes from Victivallales bacterium, assembly GCA_017963875.1. The sequence continues at coordinate 51,781 of JAGCTA010000370.1, forward strand.
GACTTTTAATTAATGTAATACTTGTTTCCATTTCGGTCAATTGAAAATATCGATGGTATTGAAAGTTCACGGCAAAGCATCACGTTATTATCAGGATTCCGTATGTGAAAAGCGTGCATTTGCTCGTTCAAGATTTTAAAAACAATAAAATCCACACAACCTATTGAAAAATCACAAAAAAAGATTATATTTTTAATTTTACAATGTTGCCGAACCACGGCTGGGACCGTGTGGCTGAATGCGGCGGCTGGTATTCCGTTGTGTACGGATTTTTGTTGGGCTTGTTTACCTGGAAGGAACATTTCTGGGAAATGGAAATCCTGCGCTTTGAGAACATCACCAAGCGGTATGGCAAAAACACCGTCTTGGACGACGTCAGTCTTTCAATCAATTCTGGTGAAGTTTTTTCGTTGCTTGGTCCTAGCGGCTGCGGCAAGACGACTCTATTGCGGATCTGTGGTGGCTTCGAGCCGCCAGACTCGGGCCGTGTGATATTGGATGGAGTCGATATTACCGATTTGCCTCCAAACCGCCGCGAAGTCCGCACCGTCTTCCAGAACTATGCCTTGTTCCCCCACATGACTGTATGGGACAATGTCGCTTTTGGCCTGAAAGCCATGCATGTTGACTCAGAGACCATCCGTCAAGAAGTCCCGAAGTTTCTAGAACTCGTTCAACTCACTGGATTTGAGAACCGTCGCCCCAGTCAACTCAGCGGCGGCCAGCGCCAGCGTGTCGCCATCGCACGCGCACTTGTCAACAAACCCAAGGTGCTGCTGCTGGACGAACCGCTCGCCGCACTTGACCTTAAACTCCGCCAGCGCATGCTTATCGACCTGGACACCCTGCATGACGACGTCGGCACGACGTTCATCTTCGTCACTCATGACCAGCAGGAAGCCATGAGCATTAGCGACCATATCGCAGTCCTCAACAGTGGCCATGTGGAACAAATCGGAACACCGCCGCAACTCTACGAGGCACCAAAGACAAGTTTTGTCGCGGCTTTCATCGGCGATACCAATTTCTTCTCTGGCAAAATCGAGAGTGTTGACGGAGACTACTGCAACCTCGCCATTGACGCGTTTCCAACGCTACGACTCTACAATGACAAAAAAGTGCATGTCGGGGAAGACGTCCACGTCAGCATCAGACCTGAAAAATTCGTCATTTCATTGAACGAGCCTGAACGGACCGACGCCAACACAAACATTCTTCAAGGAAAAGTCGAAGAGGTCATTTACCTTGGAGCGCATACGCGCTATTGGGTCCGCGTGCAGGATTGGCGGATTTCCGTCATCAAACAACACTACGGTTATGCCCTTGATGAACGCGCCATCAAATGGGATGACAACGTCTGGCTCAAATTCGAAGCGGACAATGCCTACATGCTAGACCGTTACGCTGAAGACGACGAAGAACTTCTGGCGTTGCCAGACCTGTAACGTCAAAGGGGCTGCCATGGAAAAACAACGTCATCAGGCCCTTGAACACGCACAGGGTTCATCAGGAAAGCATCGCAAGTCCTGGGCAACTTTCTTTGTCGGAATGCCGACTTTTGTCTGGCTTGTCGTATTCTATGCTCTTCCCGTCATCATCATGTTTCTCTTGGCATTCAAGCCAGTGAACTTTTATGGCGGTATTGGAGACGGCTGGACATTGCAGACGCTGCGTGAACTCAGCAACCCGAGTTATCCAGAAATCATCTGGCGTACCATCTGGCAGGGCATTGCATCAACTGCCATCTGCATTGTCGTGGCGGTTCCCATCAGTTACCACCTTGCACGCATGAACAAACGGCTCAGAAATCTCTGCCTGCTACTCATCGTCGTCCCTTTCTGGACCAATTTCCTCATCCGAATCTACACTTGGAAGGTCTTTCTTCATCCAGACGGAACATTCAAGCACATTCTAGTCTATTTGGGATTGGCTGAACCTTCGACAACCCTGCTCTACAACCAGTGGGCCGTTCTGGCAGTCATGGTTTACACTTATCTGCCATACGCCATTCTGCCCATCTATGCCATCGCGGAAAAATTCGACTTTTCACTGCTTGACGCTGCCAAGGACCTTGGTGCCAGTTCTTTCTACGCTTTTAGACGCGTATTTCTCCCTTCCATATCCAACGGTATCTGGACAGCGGTCATGGTCGTTCTCATCCCCGCGCTTGGTGCCTACCTCATCCCAAATCTTGTCGGAGGACCCACAAGTGAACTGCTCGGTGACAAAATCGCCCAGCGCGTTTTCGTTGATAGAAACCTCCCGCATGCCAGTGCACTCTCAGCCCTGCTCATGCTCGGTGTTTTCCTCCCGTTGCTCATCGGCCTGTTTGTCCAGAAAATCCGTGCCAAACGAATGGGCGACAAGGCTTCCAAACTTCAGGAGGTCATCAAATGAGCAAACGTTGCAACAGCAGTAATAACTTCCCCAAAATAGTCACCATTCTGGCTCTAGTGTTTTTGTATGTTCCTCTTGTGCAGGTCGCAATTGCATCATTCAATTCCAGCAAATACGGTGGCAGATGGATGAGTTTTTCACTCATCTGGTACGAAAAACTCTTTCAAAACACTCGCATCTGGGAAGCGCTTTGCAATACGCTGATCATCGCTTTTATTGCAACGTTTTTCTCGACGGTTCTCGGCACGCTCAGCGCCCTCGCCCTGCATCGCAGCCGCAGTCGTTTCAAGGGAATCTACTACGCACTTGTTCACACGCCTTTGGTCGTTCCCGACATCCTTCTGGGCATCAGCATGCTTCTTCTGTTTGTAACCGTCATTCAAAACTGCGGGCCATGGATTACCGCCCTTTTTGGATTTGAATTGAAACTTGGCATGACCACAGTTATCATCGCCCATATCACCTTCTGTCTGAGTTATGTCGCCATGGTCGTCTTAGGGCGCCTGAAGGAATTTGACAATTCGCTCCTTGAGGCAGCGCAGGATTTGGGTGCGAGCGGTTTTTATACATTTTTCAATGTGACCCTACCTGTGATTTTCCCTGGCATCGTCGCAGGTGCCCTCTTTGCCTTCACTCTTTCAATCGACGACTTCGTCATCACATTCTTTGTCAAAGGCGCGGGCGACACGACCCTGCCGATTTATATCCAAAGTGCCATGAGACGTGGAACGCCTGCCATCATCAATGCATTGTCCGTCATTTTCATAATTTTGACTTTTGCTCTGGTGCTAATAACCCAGAAATTACTCTCATCAAAGAAAAATGAATCCTAAGGAGAAAAAAGCGATGAAAAAACTCTTCACTGGTCTGTTGGTTCTTGCAATGACATTCGTAGCCGTGTCATGCAAAAAAACACAACAGGTGCTTCACGTCTATAACTGGGGCGACTATACTTCTCAGGAAGTACTGGACGCATTCGAGAAAGAATATAATTGCAAAGTCCAACTCGATACATTTGACTCAAACGAAGCCATGTATGCCAAACTCCAGTCAGGCGCAGGTGGTTACGATGTCATTGTCCCTTCATCCTACCAGGCGAAGATGATGTTTGAAGAAGGCATGATTGAATCATTGGACAAGTCTTTGCTACCCAATGTCATGGAATTTTTCGACACATCATACTCTGAACTTCTTGTGGACAAGAGTTTTACATACTCGGTCCCTTATTTTGTCAGTATCACAGGCATTGGATACAATTCAGATAAAATCAAGGATTTCCAGCCTACATGGCACATGTATGAACGCGAAGACCTCAAGCAGCGCATCTCCCTGCTTGACGACCAGCGCGAACTTATCGGCGCGGCAATGAAAACTCTAGGCTATAGCCCGAATTCCACTGACCCAGCACAGATGGAAAAGGCACTCGAAGTCATCCGCAAATGGAAGAAGAACATTGCGAAATTCGGCGTGGACGATTGCAAGATGTCACTGGCCTCTGGCGAATTCGTCATGATTCAGACCTATTGCGGCGATATGCTTCAGGTTATTGCAGAAAAACCTGAAATCAGATTCGTCATTCCAAAAGAAGGCTCCACTGCGACGTTTGACTGCTTTGCCATCATGAAAACCTCCAAGCAAAAGAAATTGGCACATGATTTCATCAATTTCATGTATCGCACAGACAACTCAAACACAACTATGAACGAAATCATGTATGTCATGCCCCACAAGGATGCTGTCAGCCAGGTGGATGATGAACTCAAAACCAACCCAGCCTTCAACCTGCCCGCAGAAGACCGCGCACGCTGTGAACCGCTTCAGGACCTCGGCCCAGACAAGACTCTCTATGACAAGGCATGGGACAAGGTCAAGAGCGACGAATAATCCCCTCAATTATTCAAAGATATAATGAGACATGCATGACATGAGATAAAAATCAAACTGCTTATAGTCTTATTTGTCTCGTGCCTCATGTCTCCCGTCCACCCTGCTGCCCCTCTTGGGTAGAGCATATGGAACAAAATCTTAACAAAAAAGGTTCATAGTCATGCCAGAATTCAATATCGCTGATTTCGACCCTGCAATGGCCACCAAACCTGCCAATACTGACGGCATCGCATGGCATTTGCCATTCGAGAAGCCATTCAGCCTTCTAGGCTTCAACTGGTTTGACATCGACCATGCCTATGAGCGCCTCCCAATCAAGGGGCGCCCAACCACTATTACGCAGTACGCCAACGGCGGCACCGTCACCATACCAGCCGAAAAATGTGGTGCAATCATGCTCAGCCGTGACACCGCAGGCGGCCAGATCCGTTTTCGCACTGACAGTTCGCAGTTCCTCCTTCAGGGCGAAATCTTCGCCCCCTACGGCATGGACCACATGGCGTTCACGGGCAGCGCAGGTTTCGACATCTACCTCAAAGTTAACGACATTTGGAAATGCTTTGGCGTCACAAGAACCGACCACTCCGTCACAACGTTCGCAACGACCATCGTCAGCGGCCTCAAACGTGAAATGCGCGATGTCATTATCAATTTCCCCCTCTACAACGGCGTCAAATCCCTTTCCGTCGGGTTGGACGAAGATGCTCAAATTGAGGCTCCGACACCATTCAAGGACCCACGTCCCGTCGTGTTCTACGGCACATCCATCACCCAGGGAGGATGTGCGACACGCCCTGGCATGGCATCCTCGAACATCCTCAGCCGTATGCTTGAACGCTATGTCCTCAACTTGGGATTCTCTGGCAGCGGCAAAGGCGAGCCAGAAATCATCCAAATGCTCGCCGACATCAAGAATCCAGCCGCCTATCTTATCGACCACGCATGGAACAACGCCTACGCCGAATTCGCACAGTCGCTACCAATCATCATTGATGCACTGCGTGAAAAACACCCCGACACGCCCATTGTCCTCATCTCCCCGACGCCTGGACGCGGCGATTTCGACTACTATGCGACCCAAAACACACGCGGTGCACAGCAGACGGCTCTGCTCAAGACCGAAACAGAAAAGCGCATAGCAAACGGTGACAAGAACATCACGTTCTTTGATGCCTTCCATGACTCGCTTGGCGACGATTTCTGGGAAGGGCTCGTTGATGGCTGCCACATGACCGACCTCGGCTTCTACAGATTCTCTAAAGCCATCCTTTCGCACTTGAAAAGCATTCTCGGGTAATAAAAAACACATATCCACTGAAACGCTCTATTCCCCCATGAGGTAGCAATGAAGGAATTGAATTGTGATGAATGTCCGCTGATTCCGATGGCTGCAATCACAGGAACCCCATCTAGGGAATTTCTGTATGAACGGCTGAAAAACTGGCGTTCCTGCGGGGTTACTCAGTTCATGATCTATGCACGCAGCGGCATGGAGACTGAATATATGTCAGAGGAATGGCTGGACCGTTGTGAATGGATTTGCGAAGATGCCTCATCGCTGGGCTTCACATCAATCTGGCTTTATGACGAGAAGAACTGGCCCAGCGGCACATGCAACGGTGAAGTCCTCAAGAAGAATCCGAACTACGCAATTCAGGCGCTCTGCGTCAGCGAACCAAAGCCTGGAGAATACGTTTTTTCTCTTCAGCGAGGTTCTCAAATGGCCGACCTTTTCAATCCCGATGCTGTCGATTCCTTTATCCATCTCACGCACGAAAAATATGAAAAGCGCCTGAGCAGATTCTTTGGAAAACTAATCAAGGGGTTCTTCTCTGATGAACCAGATATCGCCTTCTTCCGAGGTTTGCCCGAGGAAAATTATATCAAGGTTCTGCCTTATTACAACGGTCTGGAAGAAGAATATCGTCAACTTACTGGCGGCAACCTTCGAGACGATATTCTGCGCGGGCTGATAATTGGAAGTGATTTCTGGCAGGGACCATTCAATCGGCTAGTTGGCAAAAAATTCAGGACATCTTTCTCCGAGCGCCTCTCACGCTGGTCCGCTGAACGCGGCATGGTTCAGACAGGGCATCTGATGAACGAATACTCCTCCAACCTCGCGCTTCGTTGCAATGGTCATATTCTGGAAGTGCTGAATGGTTTTTCCTTCCCTGGAATTGATGACATTCATACCCCGCTAGACAATGACCAGATGGAATATCTCACATATTCCAGTGGTATGTACGCGATTGAAAAGCATGGGAATCAGGGCGGCATGGCAGAACTCTTTGCCATGGGCCCCTGTGATATGACACTCGAATGGATGTGTGCTCATTTCTTCTTTTGCGCGGCCTTCGGCATCAATCGATATCTGCTGGCGGTTTCACAGACTGAAATGCGAGGCAATGTGGAAAAACCGTGGTATTTCAACCCGTTCAATGAGTCGCAACCGTGGTTTGATGCTTTTCGCGAGTTGGGAGAATGCGCCAGCGAGGCTGCCCGATGGGCAAGAAAAGAGAGAATCTGCGATATCGCCGTTCGCTATCCATACGAACCTCAACCGCTAACAGATTTGCTTCGTCACCTCGCGGATGCGCAGTTCAACTGGAAACTGATTCTGCCAGATGAGACGACCGATGCCCCTGTGGTGTTATCCTGTGTCGACGGCGGGATTAAAGAAGAACGTTCTGCCACGTTTTTCTATGATTTCGGAATGCTGAATCAGAAAATGCTATGCAATTTCCCGCGCAAAATGGAAGTCTGTGAACTGGATGGTTCGCTTGCCCATGGCATTTTCCTGCGTGTATTCCATGATAATTCAGCAATGGTTATCAACCTATCTGGCAAGGAGCGCAAACTCTGCCTGAAGGCAGGGGAAAAGACAATTCCATTTTCACTCTCCCCGATTGGTTTTTATACTTGGAAACCTGCCGAGAAAGCAGAAAAGACGGAGGAAACCATCTTTGACCTTCCTCAATTCGGATGGGAAATCAAACTGGACTCTCCAAATGCCATACGGGTTGAATTTGAAGATGAAAAGTTTGAGTTCACTCTTGCAGATGATCTCCAGCAGTTGAGGCTTGTCCTGCGCAACTACGGCGACCCCGTCAAAGTTCTCCTCGACGGCAGGGAAATTGATGTCTCGTCTCCTTGCTGTTCATTGACTCAAGGTTTTCGTGAACTCTACAGGGAGTCTACAAATCTTCGGCTTTCAAAAGGAAAGCATCTGCTGACTCTCTGCGAAAAAGCAGCGGATTATCCGTTCTTGCCGACGGCGTTTCTTGTCGGGGATTTTTCGGCTGATAAAAACAAAACGCTGTTGCCATACCGCAATGATGGAATCGGCCTTTCAGGCTACGTTGGAAAAATCCGACTGAAGCAGGAACTTGAGATACCTTCGGGGACGACTTTGATTCAAGCCAACACGCTTAAACTCCCCGCAGAACTCTCCATCAACGGAACTTCTCTTGGACGTCGCATTCGCCATCCATTCTGCTGGGAAATCTCAGAGTATTCTGGGAAGGCCAATATAGAATTGACGATCATGACCTCTTGCGGCAGGTATTTCGGGGAAAAGATATTCTTCCCCGATGCGTCATGTGTGTTTGGAAAATGGCTGAGAAATTACCGTCCAAGAAACGACAAGCCGTTGTTATTTTACAGCACGCTTTGTTCCAAGTGAAGTGAAGAGTGATGCTAGATAGCAATCTTGGAGAGGAACTGCTTGTCGCCGAAGAAATCTGAGCCCCATCAAAAGTTATCTGTAGCACTGCCTTGCAATGCGTGCGTGAGAAGTGGAAAAATCGGCTTCATTCGTTGGTTGCTCACAATGATTGAGCCGTTTGTGGACATTGTCATTAGAACATGGACATGACTGAACAGTATGATGTCGTGGTTTTCGGCGCGGGAGTTTCAGGAGTACCAGCGGCCCTGGCTGCGGCGCGTTGCGGCGTCCACGTGTTGTTAGTGGAGAAAACTGGCCTGACTGGCGGAACTGTGACCAACGCGGCTATCGCCGCGCCCGCGATGTTCAATGCCTGGGGACGACAGGTCATCGGCGGCATTGCCTGGGAACTGGTCGCGAATACTCTGCGGGAAGAGGGGCGCCCGCTCCCTGATTTCACGACATTGGACGCCCATGATCATGTGGGCTCCGCCGTGTGGATAAACCCGCTTCTCTTCGCCTGCCTCTGCGACGAGTCTTTGCAGAAAGACCGCGTTGAACTCTCGCTACATTCCATGCCGACGAATTTGACGCCGACTGCGGACGGCTGGCAGATTACCCTGATCACCAAGGAAGGACTCAGGACTGTCACCGCCTCGCAAGTAGTGGATTGCACAGGCGACGGCGACGCGGCACGACTTGCCAAGGCACCGTTCCAGCCCTACGAGGAGTGTCAGCCTGGCACATTGAGTTTCTGCATTTCTGGATTCAATCCTGAAACGGTCGATTATGACGCCTTGGGAGTAGCACTAAAGGAGGCGCAGGAAAACGGCGAATTGCAGCCAAGCGATGTCTGGTGGTGCGGCGAGCGTTTGCCAGATTCCCCGAAATCGCTGGCGGGAATGTGGCGGTCTTTCCTGGGGCGCAGGGGCATGAACGCCAACCATGTCTCGCA
>JAGCTA010000371.1 GCA_017963875.1 Victivallales bacterium
ATCCAGATGCCCTGCTGCTCTATGAACCCGTCAAGGAGGAGAAGAAGCTCTTCCCCGACCTCTGCTCGCGCCACGGCCACGAGCGCAACATGTTCCGCCATCGTCAGGAGTGGACGAACTACCAGCTGCGGCGGCTCATCGCCCTGCTCCACGAACGCGGAATCAAGGTCTTCCTCTCGCTGTTCTGGCATTATCTCAGCAATAGGTTCCACCACGAATGGCGCAGCCAGATCGGCGCGGCGCAAAACCAGTTCAACATGTACGACTTCCTCGACGACGGAACGGACTTGAGCGACATCTTCGTGCCGAAACTGATCGGCGTCATGGAGGACTACGGCTTTGACGGCTGGCACGCCGCAGACGGCATGGGCAGCGGCAACGTGCTGGCGACTGGCGGCGAGGCAGTCATTCGCCAGAAACTTTTCGAGGACTTTGCCAAACCAATCGGTATCGACAAATTCCCTGAAGAAATGCGAATGATCGACAACGACGACATGCTTGGCCGTTTCCGCCGCAGCCAGTTCATTTGGGAAAACTTCAGATATGAGTGGCTGGAGTATATTACATCACGCTGGATTGCGCTCTTCACAAAGGCATCGGACGCGTTGCATGCCATCGGCAGGCAGTTCATGAAAAACACCTGCTGGGCGAAGTCCGTTTTTGAGTCTGGATATTATTTCGGTCTTGACATGCGTCGATTCTCAAGCGTGAAACTTGATTATCTGATGATTGAGACCGCCGCGACGTCCGCCGCGCTCGTCTATGGCCTTGATTATTACCCAGAACGGAATCATCAGATTTATGCGGCGGTCGCTGAACTATCAGCCGCCCTTCCCAATACGAAAGTCCTTTCAATGACGCCCGTCTGCGATCCCGTCGAATCATTTAATTCCATACGCCATGTCCCGACATTGCTTGAACGTGACATCTACTGCTGCGCAAACCAGGCAATCGTCGGACCGAACGGCGAGAAACAATGTGTCGATGGCTTCCTTGTGTGCCTTGGCGACAGCCTCTATGCAGAGGACTGGGGCAATCTGATGAGGTACTTCAAACAGACGTCCGATTTTGAACGGACGACCAACGAGGGCTACGTCTGGCTGTATTGCGATGAACTGTACGACAACCTCTACAAGAACCATACGGCATACGGTACGCTTCCGCCATATCTCCAAGTCTGTGAAATGGCCTGGCGAGGCGTCATGATTCCAACCGTCTGCCGTGCGGAGAATCTGGATGCCGTTGAGGACCGCCCGCTCTTCGTGCCCGACTATGACCTTCTCCCTCCAGATGTCCTCAAGAAGATACTGAATCGCAAGGCGACGACCATCCTCATGGGAAATGTACGGAATGGCCTCTTCCCATATCTGCCTGGCTGGCTTTCAACAGTGACCGACATCGTACCTGGCTATGCGCTTGGAATGGTCGTCCTGAACGGCAAGGAAGGACGGCTGTGGCATGAAATCCCGCCTGTCCCGCAGAATTTCGACACGACGAAGCATATCGACTGCGTCAAGAACCCCGCGCCGTCGATGTCCGTCAACGAGGCATTCTGGGACGAGTGCGCGGCGGTCATGAAGGAGCAGATATTCCATCCGCTTCAGGGTCAGGGATATGCGTTGATAACCAACATGCCTGGAAACGGCCGCAGGGTCGCTATTTGCTCGCAGGCTCATGCCTGGGACTACTTCATTCCGAATTTCGTCATGGATGACGGCAAGAAGCATTCGTTCAAACTCGTCAGCGACTACGTCTGCTGCGACTTGTCAGTGGTCAACGGCAAACTCGGCAGCATGAAGGCGAGTGGCGTGTACAACAACATCCACGTCGCGCCGAGAGGCGTCCTGCTGTTCGAGGAGACAATAGAGGAAAAATGACAACATAGGATTGAATACGAACTATCAAGATATCTGTGAAAGCGCATTACGGATTTCAAAGGGAAGACAAAACATGAGGAAACCTTCAGGCCTTGGAGTGCGGGAAATCGCTCAGAAGTTAAATTTGAACATCTCCACTGTGTCCAGGGCTTTGAACCGTAGTTATCAGGTATCAAAAGAAACAACAGAACTTGTTCTGCGTACTGCCAATGAGATGGGATATCACAAGCAGCAGACCAGAAAATGCATCGTTGTTCTGCTGCCAGCCTCTGGTATACGCCTTGCCTGGTATACTATAAATCTTGTCAATGCCCTGCAGGAAATCCTGATGGGCAGAAACTACTACTGGGAATTCATCAACAGCGACAGATGCGACATTATCCAGGAACGTTTTGTCAGCGGAATCATCTCCATCGACTATACAGGAATCAATGCCGAGAAAGTCAGCAGGAAATTCAACATTCCGTTGGTCTGCATCAATGACGTATCCAATCACCGAGCCAATGTCTATTCCGTCTATTCCGACGCGGGAAGCGCATTTACACTTGCATTTGACTGTCTATACGATTACGGTCATCGGAATATTGCTTTCATTGCCACTGGAGGAAAATCCATGGAGGCGAGACAGCGGAAAGAGGCTTTCAGCGATGTTGTTTCTAGACGGCAACTTGAGGACAAGTGCCTTTTCTTTAATGAATCCGTACAATCCTATCATGGAACTGTCCGTGAACTGGCCAAGAAAGGAATAACGGCAATTATTGTGGACGGGGAGAATGCAGGTCTTTCCATTTTCAAATCCCTGAATTTCTGCAAACTCAGCATTCCGAAAAAGATGTCCTTGATTACTTGGGAGATTCCCTATGTTTCGGGCATGCTTCACCCAGCAATCACCTCCGTGGAACAGAATTTTCCGGAACTTGCAGAAAAAGCCGTTCTGATGTTGGAATCCGTGATTCGCAAGGAACCTCCAACCACGAATGTGACAGTGCCATACAGAATCCATTTGAGGGACAGCGTGTCCATTCCGAGAGAATGATTTTGTTGCATTAATTTGCGAATATGTTTGATTGTTTTGCATATTAACTGCTTTGAATTTGCTTGAAGAGGAAGTAGATTTGTATTCATGCTTCAAGATGATGTTATGATGCTTCCAAATCGAAGAAGTATTATCAAAGGAGTTTGAAAGATGAAGGACATTGTGAAAAAGAACATTGAATTACATGGCTGGAGGCAAAAAGGGCGCACTGGATGTCCGCGCAGGAGAGTCTTCACTCTAATTGAACTTCTCGTGGTGATAGCGATCATCGCCATCTTGGCGGCGATGCTGTTGCCCGCATTGGCGAAAGCACGTGAGAAGGCAAGGTCTATTGTCTGCGTCAACAACCTGAAGCAGATGGGGACCAGCAACAGCATGTATATGAGCGACTTCAAGAACTATTTCGTTCCTGGACACATGTCATACTCGAAGTTCTTCAAGGAACTGGGATCCTACGGATGCGACTATCAATCCGATTATCTCAGCGTGAAAAGCGGCCCTGCCAAGGGGACCTTCGCGTGTCCTGCGGAACCGCGCGGCTTCGGTTGGGCTGGTTCCACGGTCAATCCGATTGTCTATGGATGCACCCATTACATCAGCAATGCGTATCTCTGCGGAAGTGAGACAGGAGATGCAAACGCCCTCATGAAAATACAAAGAAACGACTCTGAGGTGACGAATCCCTCCAGCGTGGCGTTTATCATGGACAGCATGGCCATCAGCAGGTCTGCCGCCGAGGTCAGATGGTATATTGGCTACCGTCACGGGACACCAACCTTCGGTTCGGAGGCCTCTGGCCAACTCTACTGGTCTTCTGGTGTCCCGCCAGCGGGGAAGGCCAACGTGGTCTTCAGCGATGCCCACGTCGAGACCCTTTCAGGCGCACAGATAGCGGCGATTGACAGTGACCAGAGCACGTCAACAGGATTCAAGGAACGGACATTCTTCAAGCGCGGCATCAAAGGAATACCCTGGCAGTAGTCTGTATGCGCATGATCACGTCAGCATGTGTCATTTGAAAAAGACCATGCAACGTGACAAACACGGAAGTAGTCTGCAAAAAAGGAGATTTCAATGGCATGCAAACCTGTTCTTAATGGCATTCTATGGAATGTGGGTTATTCAATCTTTCCGACAGAGATAGATGATTCCTCCGAATCAATGCGGCTCTGGGATGCGGAATTTGACGCGATGCGACACATCGGCCTGGATACCGTGTTGGTTTTCACAGGCATTCCAAATGCGTTGGAAACGGCATCCCTGCCTGGCGGCCAGGATGTCATTGAGAAGATAGCAATAGAGTGCGATCGTTGCGGCATGAGCATGCTCATCGCCGCAGGAGGACGCAGTCGCTGGGGGGTTGACCTGAAGATGCCTGACGAAATGCGGCTCATCAGCGAATACATTGACACGGTTCACGCGCGTTACGGACATCATCGGTCATTCGCAGGATGGTACATTGACTACGAGTTCTCGCTTCTCCCCAACCTGAAGAAGGAGCTCATGGAGCTTTACCGTGAGACGGTAATCCTTTGCAAGGCAAAGTCCCCTGGCCTTCCCGTGGTCGCGTCGCCATTCTTCAGCCCACCAACGGAGACCAATATCATGAATTTTGGCTATCATGAGCCACAGGAATACTATGATTACTGGAGCGACATGATCTCCTCCAGCCATTTTGACGTGCTATCACTCCAGGACAACGGCGGACAACATCTCTCCTATTTCGAGGAAAGCGACACGGAGCCGTACATTGCGGCTTTCGCGAAGGCGTGCAGCGACAATGGCTGCCGTTTCTGGGGAAACGTGGAGACGGGAGAGTTCCTGACGGGGTCGGCGAGGGAGTTCACGGAAAAATACGGTCCGCGCGGCAATGTCAACTTAAAGGAAATGAAGAACGGATGGCGTCCCGTGCCGATTGAACGGCTGAAGCGGAAGCTAAGGACGATGAGTCGCTATAGCGAGAAGAACCTGAGCTGGGGCTATCAGGGGTTCTACCGTCCCAGCTTAGGCGCAAAAGAGGCCGCGGCGTATAGGGACTACGAGACTTTCCTGAAAGAGGCGTTCCCTGAAATGATTGTGAATCAGCAGGATGACGGGGCCCGCATCGAAAAATGATAATTGGTTAGGGAAAAGGGAAAAAGGATCACATGGGAGATTATGTGCTGGAAAATGGCCATCTTCGCGTGAAGCTGGCCGAAGACGCGTCGCATCTGACAGTAGAATCCACGAAGACCTTTTGGCGTTATGAGGCCGAGGACTATGCGGTTTTCACCTACGGGAACGCATACACCTACAACCTGGCCAACCATGCCAAAGCGCATGTCACGCAGGATGGAGATTCCCTCCACATCGTCTTTGACCAGATGGTATATTGGGTGCGTTTCCCCGAGCATGGCTTCAAGAAGCCGCTCAACGGACCTGATTTGCGCTTCCGCCTTTCGATTCGCCTGGAGGATGACGAGGCCATCTTCACCACTGAATCGATCAAAGGGCTTGATAACGAGATCGTGGCGATCTCCTTCCCCCATAAGCCGTTGCGCTGGCGGCAGTCCGACCGTGTGAATCTCGTGCTCGGCAACGAAGGCTGCGGTTCGTTGGTGCCGTTTCCTGGCCAGCCCGTGTTCAACATTACGAACCGTTACGAGTTGCTGCCGCTGTATGCGCTCTATGACGACAACGGCGGCATCGCTGTCCGATACATCGAGCAGTTTGACCATTGGACGAACTGGTGTTTCACGGAGGACGCATGCCACGTCAGCACGTCTCAGGAGTTCATCCGCGGAATCGCGGAATACAGCCGGTCGATGCGAGTGTCCTTCCTTTCGCCTGGCGAAAACTATGTGGCGCTTGCGAAGAACTACCGCCGTCATGTCCAAAAGGAGGGGCGGTTGTATCTCCTGAAGGATAAGATTGCCGCCAATCCCGAAGTGGGCAGATTGGCGGGAAGCGTCATCTGGAAGTTCAGCGTCTATTGGACGGAGAATCTGCCGAAAGGCGTCACCCATGACTACAGCCCGCATGTCCTGGACAAGGCTGCGGGAGACGACGAGGGAAAAGTCGCCAACTGGACGGCCAGATCGGTTTTCGACACTGCGCACGCCGCAGGCTTCGACCGCGTCTGCATCCTCAATGCAGGCTGGAACTGCTATGGTTATGACACGGGATATCCGACGCGCTTCCCCGTCAATGCTGAGCGAGGGACGGCGGCGGACTTCAAGGCGTGCGCGGACTACGGCCGTTCGCTTTCGGAGGGCTATACGCTTTCCGTGCATGACAATTACCGCGACTGCTATCCAGAGTCGCCTGAGTTCGACTTCAATGAAATGATTCGCACTGAAGACGGCGCACCTAAAAGGGGAAGCATTTGGCAGGGTGGCCGTTGTTACCTCATCTGCGGCTCGCAGGGAATCAAGTACGCCAAGCGAGACATGCCACGCATCTCCGAACTTTCAGGGCGTGGATGCATCTACATAGACGTGCTTGGCCTCACGGCTTGCGAACCGTGCTTCCATCCCGACCATCCAGGTTCAGCACTTGATGACGGCCTCTGGCGGAAAGAGGTCTTCCGCGAGGCAAAGCGCTGCTTTGGCGCCGTAGCGACGGAGGGCAATCCGCGCGAGTACCTGCTGGATTGCATCGACCTTGGCGCATACATCTGCATCCATCCCTGGAAGGGAGTCCTCAAGGCCATTCCGATACCACTTTGGCAGTTGATCTACCATGATTGTGTGTTCAATTTCGCTGCAATCGGCAACTGCGGCGCAAGAGGCGCAGAATACCGTGCCTACCAGGCCCTCTACACGATGTTGCCATCTGGATTCAATGAAAACAGCCTCAGAGTCTCAAGAGAATTACGCACGACCTGCCTTGAGGAGATGGTGTCCCATGAATTCCTTGACGGCAACCGCCAGCGCACCGTATTCTCCGACGGCACGGAAATCGTGGCTAACCTCACGACGGGCGAATGGAACGCCACACGTCCATGATCCCGTAGCGGATGGTGCGTTATCCGTTACGGCACATCTGCATTTTTCAACCATCTAGAACATACTTATAGGACGAGAATTCATCCATGAAAAAGACAGTGGCTCTCCTTTTTCTTTCTGTCATCAGTCTGTTTGCCTTGGAGGAGAGGAATATCCTTCTGGACACCGATTTCAATGGCGATCCCGAGGAGACCCCTGGCATTATCGGCGCTTGGAACGTCAAGAATGCCGACGCGGCGAACACACCTTTGATTCTTCTGCCAGGCGAAGCGCCTGATGGAAAAAACGCCATCCGTGTGAAAATTCCCAAGGGGGAGATCTTCCGCCAGGGGGACATCACTCTTGTCGCAGGCGAAAAATATCGCTTTGGCGCTTATGTGCGGACAAAGGGATTCAAGTCCCCGACGGCCTCCATCCGAATCTGGAACCTCGGCTGGACGCGTGATGTGGTCTCCAAACCGATTCCCTCTGACACTAATGGACAATGGGTGAAGATTGAGAGCGTCGCTACCATGCCGTCCTCAAAGAGCACCTATACCTATGGAATCTACGCCATGAAGCCAGAGGGATACATTGATTTCGCATGCCCCTACCTTATTCCTCTGTCTGAGAAGGCGCTGGCTGGCTCTAGCGTGAAGGTTCCCACACATACTGGAGCACTTGACCTCAGCCGTGTCATACCTGTAGCCCCCCTGCTAAACCAAATCGATGTCTCGAACCCAAAAATGAAATTCTATATACCTGGACAGAAGCCTGAGGCGCTGGCGAAATGCAGAATCGGCGTCCAGATCAAAATGGCGGACGATGCGGATTTCCTGCCTTGGCAATATTACGATGCAAACGAGACGCGTTTCGTCGAGGCATCCCTTGGCAAACTCAAAGAGGGGGAAGGCACGATGCGCGTTGTTCTGCTCAAGAAAGGCGAGGAGAAACCGCTTTCGCGGAACGAATATGCGATAAGAGTCATCAAACTTCCGCTAAAAGTCACGCTGAAACCATTGAACAACCTTGTCAGTGAAATACTCGACACTGAACTCAAAAACGGAGAAGTCTCTTTCTATAATCCCCGCGAAGGCTGGGTCTTCATCGGCTTTGACAAGCCCTACCGAGGGGCGGCGGTGACACTCAACGGCGGGGAGCGTCCTGTCGTCTTTTTCCGAGAGGGGGAGCCTTCGGACTGCATGACCGTGCTTCCACTCGGAAATTATGTTTTGCGCATCGCGAATGCACCAGCCAGCGGAGGGCGTCTTGTTGTGCGCGCTGTCCCTGAACTCATGCTGTATCCACTGATTCTCGGGAAAGAAAGGAACTTCGACAACTACATGTACGATTTGGACTTCTATAAAAAGTATCTGTTCCACTCAGCGAACCTGTTCCAAAGCGGAAACTGGCTGCCGAAATCAGAGTTTGACCTTGCGGTTGACCGCGAACTGTCCGAGCGCAGTTTTAAAATCATAACCTCCCATGGGCTGAATCGTCTCAAGGACGAAAAGGAAATAGACGACATGGCAGACGCTATTCGCAACAACCCGATCATGAAACGCAACTGGGGCCTTGCCGCAGATGAACTCGATGTCAGCGCATACCCTCCCCGTGTTCTGGCGACGGCAGAGGCGTTCTGGAAACTCACCGACTTGGACAGACGTCTCGGAATCTGGTTCTGTGGAGTCGAGAACAGTCAGTTCACCAATCCGCGCATCCACTACAATCTCCTTTCAGCCTGCGTCAATTCGTCACGCGGTAGGGGGAAGATTTTACTGGAGACCTATGTCAGTTCAAGGCTGAGCGACGATGCCCTGAAGGAATATTACGAGTACATTCCACGCCAAATAGAATCCATCGACAAACTGGTTCCTAATGCTCCAGAGCATGTTATGATGATGATGTGCGGCTATGTCTCGCCTGGCTCGTACTGTATCAACAAGTATCCCTCTGTTGACATCAAGGTGGTCTTTGACCGCTTCTTCCAGATGCTGGCGACAGATCCGCGTCTGAAGGGAATTTACGGCACTGGCTGCTACAGCACTTTCAACACAGACGAAGAGACACTTCGCTGGATAGGCAGGCTCATGCGCCATTACTGCGTCGAGGGAAAAACAGAATCACTTTCAGAAAAATATGGTTTCACTCTGAATCCCGCTCACTTGCAGGACGGTGACTTTGAGAAGGGGCTCGCCTGTTGGACGGCAGAGCCTGCGGAGGAAAACTCGATTGTCGTCAAGATCATCGACAACTACGGTGCCAAATACCAGCAGCGCATTGGCGGTGGAACAGGTCTCGGCGACAGTGTCGCGATGTTCATAAGGAGCGACAAGAAACCAAACCGTCTCTCCCAGGTGGCAAAAGGCCTCAAGCCAGGTCATCTCTACTGCCTTTCATTCTCCTCCGTCGACTATGACGACTTACTGAAGCCGCAGAACAAACATCTGGATTATGTGTTTGACGCGACCATCTCGGATGCGGAGATACTGCCTGAAGTGTCCACGAGTTTCCGCTGGCCTCGGATTTGGAATGGGCGTGGCTATTTGAGGAAGGACCAGCCCGAGCATATCATCAGGCGAATCGTTTTCAGGGCGAAGAATGAGACGGCGACAGTCACATTCTCCGACTGGAAGACGGACACCGAGCCAGGCGGTCCCGCAGGTGTCCGCCGCATTGTCAACTGGATTGGCGTAAGACCCTATTATCACGAGTGATGTGATATGGCTTCATTTTTATCGGACATTAGTGAGGAAAATGACAACATAGGAGAACAACAATGGCGAAAATAGCAATCATCGGCGCAGGCGGGGTGATTTTCACTCAGAACCTCATCAAGGATATCCTGCTGGACGAATGCCTGAAGACGAGCCAGGTGACATTGATGGACATCGATGCAGGGCGACTGGCCAATGCGGGAAAAATGTCGGCAATCATCGCCGAGCAGTTCGGCGTGGAGTTCCATCCCGAACTGACGACCGACCTTCATCAGGCGGTTCGAAACGCAGATTATGTCTTCACGGTGTTCAGTGTGGGCGAACTGAAACATCAGCGACTTGAATATGAAATACCAGCAAAATATGGCGTTAAACAGGTCGTGAGCGATACGCTTGGCCCAGGCGGCGTCTTCAGGGGCCTGCGGACGTTGAAGGCACTCTTCGAGGTCGTGGATGCGATGGAAGAAGAGTGCCCAGGCGCGTATCTCTTGAATTACGTCAACCCTATGTCGTTAAATATCATTGCACTGAATCGCCGCGCGAAAACAATCAAAATCATTGGACTTTGCCACAGCGTGCAGCATACGGTTTCGGTGGTCGCTAACTATTTGAATGTTGACCGTAAAAAAATCCACTATGTATGTGCTGGCGTCAACCATCAGGCCTTCTTTTTGAAATTGGAACTGGATGGCCAAAGCCTCTATCCAGCACTTCGCAAGTGCCTCGACAAGCCAGAGATATACAACAGGGACAAGGTACGATTCGAGATGATGCGCGAATTTGGCTATTTCCCGACGGAAAGCAGCGGTCACGGTAGCGAATATGTCCCCTATTTCAGGAAGCGAGATGACCTGCTGGACAAATATTGCTGTGTGAGTGTCGATTATCCAGACGACCGTGTCAAGGGCTACCTGATGAGCGCAGGTGTTTCAGGAGCGTCCCTGATTGTCTGCCAGGCCTTGCAGGAGATTAATAAAAAGGAACTTGAGGACCTCCTGAACGGCACGAAGAAAATCACAAAGAGCCAGAGTGTCGAATACGGCATACAGATTATCAGCGCGATTGAGCGGAACGTGCCGTTTTCAGCAAATTTGAACGTCATGAACCATGGATTGATTCCAACGCTTCCGCCTGCCGCATGTGTCGAAGTTCCCTGTCTGGTCAGTGGCGGTGGTGTTCTTCCATGCAAAGTCGAGGACTATCCAGAGCAACTGGCCGCCTTGAACCGCAACATGATCAACGTCCAACTGCTTGGTGCACAAGGGGCGTTGAACTGTGACCGTGAAAGCGTCTTCCATGCCATTGCGACGGATCCCCTGACCGCCGCAGTCTGCTCGCTTGCGGAGATTCGCCAGATGACGAATGAGTTGTTTGAGGCATTGAAGGATCAGATCGCGCCAGCGTTCTTCTAACGCTCTATTCCACAAGAGGGTAGGTTCGACCTCTTCGAGGTCGTTATCCTGCAGAGGATTGCGTCCCCCAGGTTTCGCTTCGCTCAACCTGGGGTTACTGATATTTGACCCCTTCGGGGTCTAAGCAGAGCCGCCTTGACGTGAGCAATTACCG
>JAGCTA010000048.1 GCA_017963875.1 Victivallales bacterium
CAAGGAGAATTATTTTCAAGAAGTTTTAGTTTTTGAATGCCTCCTCGCAGATTTCATCGAGGCAGTACTTGCCGCGGACGACATCCGTGCGGTTGATCCAGCGACCATCAGTGAAATCAGGGATTGCGACGGGGAGGCTGCCCATGGCGACAGACTCTTCGCTCAATGCGGTGATTGCCATCCATGATGCCGTGTCATATACATCAATTGGCGTCCGCGTACCGTTTTTGACAGCCTCGATAAACGCTCGGAGAACCAACCAGTCCATGCCGCCATGCCCGCCTTTTACTCCGCCACTTTGGAATTCCTTCCAGAGCGGATGCTCGAATTGGCTGACAATTTCCTCGTAGGGTTGCCAGAATTCAGTCCATGAGCCGCTTTCCTTTGAAATGCCTTCAATGAAGAACGCATGCTTGTCCTCTGACCAGATTCCCTTTGTCCCTTGCAGTAGATTCGCACGGGAGTATGGACGGGGCAGGGACGTGTCATGTGTGAGCGTAATGGTTTCGCCATGGGCACATTTAATCATCGTCGTGACGACATCGCCAAGGGCAAACGCACGGTGTGTGATGTCATAGTCGGGTGGGCAATTCTTTTCCATCCAATGATTCAGTCCAACGGATTTGGAAGCCATGCTGGTCAGCATGAGCATTCTGTTTCCACGGTTGATGTTCAGGTATTTTGAGATTGGACCGAGGTCATGTGTTGGATAGACGTCACCGTTGCGGTGGGAATAGTTGTCGAGGCGGTAGTGGCGGTTTTCGCGCCCTTGGCAGACTTCTTTCCGAAGGTCATGCCGATAGCCGCCTTCTGCATGGACGCATTCACCGAAAAGGCCTTTCTTGACCATGTTGAGGACAAGCATCTCGTCACGGCCGTAGCAGCAGTTTTCCAAGAGCATGCACGGTTTGCCCGTGCGCTCCGATGTTCGCACAAGATCCCAGCATTGCTGGACGGACGTCGCGCCGCCGACCTCCGTTGCCACATAGCATCCCGCCTCCATGGCATCAAGCATGATACGTCCGTGGCTTGTCCAGGAAGACGGTGTAAAAACAGCATCCAGATTCTTGATTTCCAGTAATCTTCGATAATCTGTCGTCACCATCGGTGCTTTCTTTGAATGTTCTGCGACGTTTTTGCCACCAGCGGCCGCGCGGTCTTCATAGACATCGCAGATTCCGACGATATTCACGTCAGGCATTTCCAGTAGCAGATTGACCATGCCAGGTGAACGGTGGCCATATCCGACGACTGCCATATTGATTTTGCGTTTCATACGAAAATTCCTTTAAATATCAATTATTCAAACAGTTTGTTGATTTCTTCAACCGTGATATCGGCGAGTTTGTAGCCGCCGTCATGACCGCATTGGCCGTTGATGATGAGACCGCCGTAGCCCTTGTAGCGTTCTGCATCTGGGCTGGGCAGATAACCCGCGTGGCGTGAAGCGCCTGCGGCGAGTTGTACGAGGAAATTCTGTGTCGCCTTTGAACGAGCCTTGATGTTCTGCCCATAGTATAGATACAATTCAAACGGATTGTCCGCGAAAGCGCAGTCACCGAGGCGGACGACATTCATGCGGAATGTCAGGTTCGGTTCATCGTCCTGGTCCTCATAACGGTTGATGACCGCCTGTGCGTTTTTGATTTGAACGAAATGCATGAGTTTGTCATCATACGGTCCTGGGCGTCCAGGAATCTTTTCATTGGCATGAGTGACGGCGCAGAAGTCCTCGAACGCTTCTTTCTCAGGCTGAATGGCAATCAGACGTGCCACTTCGGCTTTCGCTTTTACATATTCCTCGTATGATGCGCGGCGGCGGGGCAAGGAGACGTTTACGACACTGTGCTTGAACACTGGCGCATATTCCACTGGCTGGATTTCCGCATTGCGGATGGCCGTGAGCAGGCGGTTTGCGAGAACAGGAACGCCGTCCTCATGCCAGAAGTCTGGCTCCGTGGTGAAATGACGGACGAGGTCACGGGGGGACTGGCAGCCTGCGGGGCTGATTTCATAGAGCATGTGGAAGTCTGGACCGAATTCTTGCTTGAGCAGTTCACGCGTGGCTCCTGCAAAGTCGGAGGAAACCTTGTATGTGGATTCCATGTTCTGCGACGGGCATGCGACGTTGAGGATCATGCCAGTCTTCTTGCCGTTTTCATCAACGGTGAAGAGCATTTCGACGCCTGAGTCCTCGCCTGCTTCCATGCCGATGAAATCGCGGCGCGTGGTGTCGCCGTACATTTCCGCCAGTCCGTCTGAGAAGACGGCGCGACGGCAGTGACCGATTCGTGCGTTGCCGAATCCACGGGCGATGCCGCCAGGCTTGCGCGCGTGCCAGGCGTCAACGAGATTCTTCGCCATGATCGGTGCGACGAATTCAACGTATTCCTGCTTGGAAAGCACATCAGGACGGACATTTTCCTTCGCGACAGCGGACTTGTTCGTCAGCATCTGCGCTCCAGGCGCGGAATGCGTATGGATGGCGTTCATGACAATATGGTCTGGCTGAATCTCTGGCTCCATTTCATGCGCGAGTTTGCATACCAATTCGTGGAAAGGCTGCTGCATGCCGCCATTGTCCATGGATGCGGTGATGAACTGCTCTCCGCCGCAGGAGAACGCGACAGCGACCGTCTTCAGTCGTGAGTGGATTTCCTTTGTCAGCCGTTCATAGTATTGTCCAGACAGAGAGATGAATTTGTCAGTAACTGGGGTGATGTCGGCTTCGCTCCAACCGATAAGAAGTTTTTCAGCCATGGATTTTTTCCTTTTTTTGTGTTTGTTAAGAAAGTCTGCAGGGGAACCTGCGAGGCGTTAAAAAACAATGAGAACCTTTTGGGAAATGCCATCTCATGGATTCTTTAAGGGGCAAGAATCCTCGTGACAATTGAGGCAGGCTTGGAGATTCCTCCTTGACCGTAATCGTTGGTTATCTTGACGATGATGGTCTGCCGAGGACGTGACCAGTCTATAACCGACGTGATATCAATGTCGAAAGACCGCTTGTAGTCGTCTGGTTCCTGCCAGACGCGCGTGCCTGCTTTCTGGCCGTTGACCCATACGTCAACGCGGTCTTCAGCAGCACCGAAATGAAGCATGATGGCGCGTTTGCCCTTCCAATCCGCGTGGATGGCGGTTTCGGCGGCATACCATCCGATGCCATCGTAATCGGTTAGCAGTTTGCGCATTTCCGCTGACGGGAATTCATGCTTTGCACGTGTGTTTTCCCAATAGGCATCTGTCGGTATCTGCTCCTGCCATTTCGAGATGTCCTGCTCCTTGAACCAGCCGTTCTTTTCTCCCTGGTTCAGGAAGTCGATACGGAAACGCCCGTACATAGGCAAATCGATAATCGGGGGGTCGTACTTGAACAAGTCATCTCTGTTTTTTACACAGCAGAAATCTCCGAGATTTTGTTCGTATATCGTCATGTCTGGAATTCCGTTGGAGTGGCGGAATTTCAGAAGTGCGATGGCGTCGTTCGCGGATTTTGTGGAAATGGCTTTCACCATGAGTTTGGCATGGTCGTTGTAGAGTTTCAAAAATTCGATGCGAGAGCGTTGTTCAGGGGTGAGCATTTGCTTTTTCAAGGCCTTTGCCAGGAAGACGCCAGCATCATCGAAGTCCTTGTCTGAATAATACTCGTCGGCGACGCGAATGAATGCCCTGCTGAAGTTGTTCCAATTTGAGCGGTTTGCGATTGATTCCAGGTTTGGATGAATCTTCTTGTCCCAGACATCCATCCAAAAGCGGAAATAGGCGATGACATCATCTGCGGCATCTGGGCCAGCGTAAGCATCAGCGAAATGTCGTTCCCAATATTCAAACGGCTTGTCGGGGGCGCACATGGCGTGAAGCAGGATATAGTCATTGTGATAGCGGAAGATATCGAACTTGTCGGGTTCGCCAGGCGCATCGTAGTCAAAACTTGTCGCTCCAGCGTCATACATGAATTTGAAGACATCGAAGAAATGGCGTTCCGTGCCGTATGGGAGTCCGCATGGCATATAGTACCAATGGCGGTTGGGGCGGTACTTGAATTCTGTCATGCCTGCTGCCTTCCAGCGGTTGACGTAATCTTTCAGGGCTTCCATCTTGAAATTGGTCGGAACGATGCCCAGAACGATGCCAGGCTTCAACTTGATGTTGACGGATGGCTGTTCGGAGGCGTTGTAGGCATACATGCAGACCTTCGCGTCCGCGCGTTTTTTGCGGACTTCGTCAAGAACATTGTTTGCGAGGAAGACATATCGATCCGCGCCCATGTCATTTGTAAGGTCTTGTGATGGATGCGGATCCAGTGCCAGACAGTTTTCACAATGGCAGGCGAACTTTGCAGGTGCGTCGTTTTCGCAGATGTTGATGTACTGTGACTTTCCGTCAAAGCGTTTGGCGATGACTTTGGGTAGTTCGGTATTGCTTGGGCAGAGGGA
Organism: Victivallales bacterium; assembly: GCA_017963875.1. The sequence goes on from JAGCTA010000048.1 coordinate 4,437, forward strand.
GAGGATTCGCGCATCATTGGCAACCTTGGCGACGCTGTCATGTTCCGTGTCGCGGAATTTGCCGTTGCGGTTGATTGGAAAGCGCCGTCCATTGTTCATTGCGAAATATTCGGGGTGGGTGGCACCGTATGTTTCCCAGAAACGTGTGAACGCGTGTCCAAATGGCGGTGTGTTATGGTATCCCCAGCGCATGCGCTCGAACCATAGACGCACGGTGTCGTCGGATTTTGTGCTGTTGCCTGGGCGGATTTCACGGCAAAGCAATTCAGGGCGGAAATGTCCCTCTGTTTCCTTGAGTTCGATTCTGTCACTTTGCTTGACAATGATGTCTACCTTTGTAGGCCAGCGGACGCCGACAACATCTTCGAGGAACGTATAGACTCCATGGCGTGTGCCAAGGTCCCCTTCTCCGAAGAACCAGACCGCATCGGAAGACGTTGCCATCCAGACACCTTCTTCCTCCGCCAACTGGATATCGATTCCGTCGGGTTGCTTGCCGACGTTGAATGTGCAAGATGCGGCTACGGCAGGTTGTGGATTGACTGGGACGTCTTTTCCACAAATGAGTTTCAGATGAAGCGCCAGGTCATCGGCGACGCGCTGGTATTTTACATCGCTAATGACGACGGGATTTTGCAGTGAAAGCGTTGTGGGCTTGCCGAAAACAACGGTTGAAGTGATTGCCAATGCCGTGGCAAGCAACGTCCTGAAGGTATTTTTGTTCATGGCAGTTCTCAAAGCGGCAATTCACGATGAATGCCTTGAGTTGCTCACGGAAGAGTTTTTGGTCAGGACGGGCCTCACGCA
>JAGCTA010000372.1 GCA_017963875.1 Victivallales bacterium
GACTGGGCGCGGACCGACGGCGAATGTGCTTGTCCGCAACGGCACCTTGCATGTCGGCGACGTGCTTCTGTGCGGGACTTGCTACGGCAAGGCGCGGGCGTTGATTGACTCGCAGGGCAAATCCGTCAAGCGCGCGTTGCCTTCGACCCCGATTAAAATTATGGGATTGTCAGGAGTCCCTGAGGCTGGAGACAAAATCACTGTCTGCGCCAACGAACGCGAGGCAAAGGCGCTTGCGGATGAAGCATTGGCGAAACAGCGTGCGGAGTCTCTGGTTGTCGAGCGCAAGACCAGCCTGGAGGATATGTTCAGCCAGTTGTCGCAGTCCGAAACGCCTGAATTGGACATCGTCCTCAAGTGCGATGTCCGCGGCAGCCTTGAGGCGATCGTCGATTCCATCAGCAAACTCAAGAGCGAGAAAATAACGGCGAAGGTTATTCACGCGGGTGTTGGTGAAATCAGCGAAAACGACATTGTTCTCGCGGCTGCGTCTCACGCGGTGGTGCTTGGATTCCATGTCCGCGTCATGCCAGGTGTCAACCGCCTTGCGAAGCAGAAGGGCGTGGATGTTCGCCTGTACTCCATCATCTATGAATTGCTGGAGCACGTCGAGGCGGCGATGCGTGGACAATTGAAGCCTGAAATCCGTGAAACGCCTCTTGGTGAAGCGGAGATTATCCAGGTGTTCGAGACAAGCAAGGCTGGAAAGATTTGCGGCTGCCGCGTGAAGACTGGCGTGATGCGCGTCAACGCGAAGGTCAAGGTCTATCGCGAAAAGGAACTCATCTATCTGGGCCAGGTTCAGTCGCTGCGCCATTTCAAGGAAGATGTCCGCGAGATTCAGGCTGGAAACGAATGTGGTATCCGTCTGGACAACTTTGAGGACTTTGAGGTCGGCGACCGTCTGGAATTGTTTAATGTTGTGGAAGTCGCTCCAGAATTGTAAGTTGCTGGGGGATAATACCGTGCGGAGAAGCCATTTGTCGCGGTCGATGAGAATGCTGTCTGTCTCCGCATGGAATCTATGAGGAAAAGGAACATGGGAGTCAATAGATTGACAAGAGTGAACCAATTGCTTCAGCGTGAACTGGGGCAGGCGTTCGAGAAATACATCTGCCCTGAATTGTCAGGGACGCTGGTGACGGTGACTGGCGTGGAAATTACGGAGGAACTGCGTGACGCAACAGTCTATGTGAGCATTTTCGGCAGCCCCGCGAAGCAGGAACAGGCAATGGCGCTGATACAGAAGAAACGCGCGTTGCTCCAAAGTGAAATCGCGCATCATGTCATCTTGCGCTTTACTCCTAGATTGCAGTTCAAGCAGGACCACACGGCGGAAAAGGCCGCGAGGGTCATGGCGATCATCAACGAACTTGACGAAAAGGAAGCAAACGAGAAGAAGACAGGCGAGGGAGAGCAGAACTGATGCCGCGAATGGAACCAAACCATATCGACGGTTTGCTCCTGGTTGACAAGACGCCTGACTGGACAAGCCACGATGTCGTCAATCTCGTGCGCAGACGCTTCAATCTGGACAAGACGGGGCATTGCGGCACGCTCGATCCATTGGCGACTGGTCTGCTCGTCCTCCTGCTTGGCAAGGCGACGAAGTTCCAGGACATGTTGATGGGGCAGGAAAAAGTCTATGAGGCAGTGATGTGCCTTGGAACGGAAACCGACACGGAAGACCGTTCGGGTGAAATCGTTGCTACGCATGACTGGAGCATGGTGACGGAGGAGAGCATACGGAAAGTGGGCGAGTCTTTTCTTGGTGAGCAGTTTCAGGTGCCGCCCATGATGTCGGCCATCAAGAAAAATGGCCAGCCATTGTACAAGATGGCGCGCAGAGGCGAATCCATTGAGCGTGAACCACGGCCGATTACCATTTACGGCTTGGACATCACGAGACTGGAATTGCCGAATGTGTTTTTCACATTGCGCTGCTCCAAGGGAACATACGTGCGGACTGTCTGCGCAGACTGGGGGCGGAAACTTGGCTGCGGTGGCCACATGAAGGAACTGCGGCGCGTCCGCTCGGGCAAATTGTCCGTTGATGGGGCGGTGAAGCCAGAGGCCATCAAGGAGTGGCAATTGGCCGACCTGGCATCCAATGTAATGTCTCTAGAAAAACTCGCTGATTTATATGGCGCGTGATGGGAGGCGCGTGGAAACGATGCTTTTTGCAGAGACAACGGACGTTGGCAAATCGGCGACAGTGGTGGAAAGCCTCGCTGAATTGAAGGCTCTTGCGCCTCGGGCGGTCATTGCAATCGGTGTTTTCGATGGTGTCCATTGCGGGCATCAGGAGATATTCCACCAATTGGTCGCAATGGCGAGGGAACGCCATGCGGTACCCGTCGCCATGTTCTTTGAACCGCATCCGCGCATGGTGCTTCAGCCAGAGCGAGCGCCTCTGCGCATTTGCAATTCCGAAGAGCGGATTCGGCTGATTTTGGAATTGGGTATCCAGTTGTTTGTGCGTTTCCCATTTACAAGGGAACTGGCGGCTTTGTCGCCAAAGGAGTTCTATGAACGCCATTTGCGCGATTCTGGCATTGACGTCTGCGGGTACTGCGTCGGCGAAAACTGGCGGTTCGGTCATGGCAATAGCGGTGATGCCAATGACTTGAAATTGCTGAGCGGCGTAGATGTGCTTGTCGTACCATCTGTCCTGTATGGCGGATTGCCCGTGAGCAGCACGCGAATTCGCAAGGCGTTGGCAGACGGAGACATGGCGTTGACAACAGAAATGCTTGGGCGGCCTTACTGCATTAGCGGAATTGTCGGCCACGGGCAAGGGAAAGGCGGGGCGGAACTCGCTTATCCAACGGCTAATCTGCCTGATGGCGGCATCCAGTTGCCGAAATTCGGTGTCTATGCTGCATACGGAATTGTTGATGGCATCCGCCATGACGGCATCGTCTATGTCGGCGATGCTCCGACATTGCGCGGAGGAACCGTTCTTGTCGAATTCCATGCGTTTGACTTCTCTGGTGATATCTATGGTCACGAACTGACGGTGGAATTCGTTGAATTTCTCCGTCCAAGCATTAAATTTGGCAGTTCTGAGTCTTTGAAACAGCAGATTGACGAGGACATTCTCCAGGCACGGAAGTCCTTGGAGATTTCCAATAACAGGATAAGATAAAATTAAATAACATAATTCAAATCAATACACAGAGGCTCTATTCCCCAAGAGGGACGGTCATTGCTCATGTCAAGGTGGATCTGCTGAGCCCCCGAAGGGGTCAAATATCAGTAACCCCAGGTTGAGCGAAGCGAAACCTGGGGGAGGCAATCCTCTACAGGATAACGACCTCGAAGAGGTCGAACCTTCCCTCTTTGGGAATAGAGCGTACACAGAAAGGAAAATACCATGAGCGTCAGGGTTCGTTTTGCACCATCACCGACTGGGCAAGTCCATATCGGAAACATCCGAGCGGCAATTTTCAACTGGCTGTTTGCACGCCATGAAAAAGGCACGTTCTTGCTGCGCATTGAAGACACGGATTTGGAACGTTCGACTCCCGAGGCCATTCGGACACTGCTTGAGGTCATGGACTGGCTGAAACTGGATTTTGACGAGAAGCCGCCGCTGTATCAGACCTCACAGGTGTCGAAGCATCTTGAAGCGGCTGAAAAACTTCTGGCGCAGGGTGATGCGTATCGCGACAACAAAGGCGGCGGTGGCGAGGCGATTGTCTTCCGCATACCATGGGATGCGGAGAAAGTGCCAGGCGTCATCGATGCAGGCCCCGCTGAGGTGCCAGTCCATCCAGACAAGCCAGTCGTCGTCAGCATGAAAGGCGTTGATTACGCGGGAATTTCCGCCAAGGGTACGCAGGCTCCTGGCGGTGCCTGTCTTGCAGGTTTCAAGAACCTTAAGATTTACGATGCCGCAGGCAATCTTCTGTTTGACATCGCTGGCAAGGAAGAGGGCATCCTGCACGAGGGCGCAGTCTATGAGGTCCCTGGCGCGGCCAAACTTTCCTTTACGCGCAGAACGATTACGTATCATGATCTGGTCAAGGGCGATATGACAAAGCCGCTGGACAGTATGCGAGACGTGGTCATCGTGCGTTCGGATGGCTCGCCTGTGTTCCACCTTGCTAATGTGATGGATGACATCACGCAGGGCGTTACCCACATCATCCGTGGCGACGACCATGTGGAGAACACATTCAGGCACATCATGCTGTTCACATGCCTTGGGGCGGTTCCGCCCGCCTACGGTCATCTACCGATGATTGTCAATGCGGCTGGAAAGCCATACAGCAAACGGGACGGCGATGCCTTTGTCGGCGATTTCAAGGACAAGGGCTATCTTGCGGACGCATTGGTCAACTATCTGGCGCTGCTGGGCTGGTCGCCAGGGGATGACCGCGAGAAGATGACGCGCGAGGAACTGGTCGAGGCTTTTTCCCTTGAACGCTGCCTCCATTCGTCAGCGCAGATGGATGTGCAGAAACTGACGAATCTCAATGGCCAGTATATCGCGGAAATGCCCTTGGACGATTTCATGAAGACATGCAGGGACTATGTCGCGAAGCAGCCTTGGAGTGAAAAGATGGATGAGACAGTCTATGCGGAAGTTTGCAAACTGATGCAGAGCCGTACCAAGACGTTCTCGGATGTCTCTTCATGGGGCTATTTCTTTGTTGATACGCCGTCGTATGATGAGAAAGTCTGCGCCAAGCAGTTCAAGGATTCCGTCGTCTGCGCGGCGCTGGATGAATTGGCGAAGACATTTGCGACCCTGCCGCAGTTTACCGCCGCCGCCATCGAGGAGGCTTTGAATGCCCAGACCGACAAGTCGGGATTAGGGCACGGCAAACTGAACCAGCCGCTTCGCGCCGCCATCACAGGCGTCGGCATTGGCGCGGGCATTTATGAGACCGCAGAGATTCTTGGGCGTTCCAAGACATTGGAACGCATGGAATTCGCACGCAGGTACTATCCTGCAAACTGAAGGACGTTTGACGAAGAGGAGGGAACAGTTATGAGTTATCCTGTCATTGCGATTGTCGGCCGACCAAACGTCGGAAAATCGGCATTGTTCAATTGTATTTTAGGCAAGAGGATTTCCATTGTCCATGAGCAAAGCGGTGTGACGCGTGACCGTATTGCCGCCCCTGGAAATCATTTTGGCCGCCATTTCCTTCTGGTGGACACGGGAGGACTTGGGACGTGCCAGACGGAGAAAAAAGTCGATTTGTTTGACGGAATGATCCGCGAACAGGTTGCCGAGGTTGTCGCCGAGGCCAGCGTTCTCATCTGGGTATTGAACTGCCAGGAGGGAATCACGCCTCAGGACGAAGAGGTTGGGGATTTCCTTCGGAAGACGGGCAAACCTGTCGTAATCGCCGCCAACAAAGCGGACAATGCGGATATGCGCTCGATGGTCATCGGGCAGTTTGCACGCCTTGGATATCATGAGATCGTCCCAACGAGTTGCACGCATACGACGGGGGCAAGCGATGTCATGGACGCGGTTTTCAAGTTCATTCCAGAAGAAGAGGGAGAGGAGGCTGCCGAGGTGCCACGGCTGAAGATCGCCGTGGTGGGCCGCCCGAATGTCGGCAAATCCTCCTTGGTGAATCGTTTCCTTGGAGAAAAGCGCGTGATGGTCAGCGACATTGCGGGAACCACACGGGACGCCATCGACATTCCACTTGATTTGACTTGGAAAGGCGAGACAATCCCCATCACGCTGATCGATACGGCTGGAATGCGCCGAAAAAAACAGATTGACACTGTTGTGGAGTTCTTTAGCCTTTCGCGTGCCGAGTCCGCCATCAAACGCTGTGACCTGGTTTTGTTCATGATTGATGCCACAGACCCCTGCACCACGCAAGAGCGCCGTATCGGACGAGTCATCTGTGATGCTCGCAAGGCGTGCATACTTTTGGCGAACAAATGGGATCTGGCATCCAAAGACGGCCTGAAGGAACGTGATTTTGAGAAATTAGTCCGTGAGCGCATGCCGTTTATGGCACATGCGCCGCTGCATGTGATTTCTGTGATCAACGGATACCATTTCAACAGCATCGTCGGGCATCTGGTCCATGTCCGCGAACAGATGCAGGTGTCCGTGCCGACAGGGGTATTCAATCAGTTCCTTCAGGACACGCTTTCGCGTACTCCGCCACCGAGCGTCGGCATGAAGCGTTTCAAAGTGTATTACGGAACGATGAAAGGGTGCAATCCCCCTCATTTTGTCCTGTTTGTCAATAAGAAGACGCTTTGTCCTGCGAACTATCAGCAGTTCCTCTCGAATTCTATCAGGGAGACGTTCTATCCAGAGGCGGGTTTGCCAATCATTCTGGATTTCCGCGAAAGGAAATCGATTGACGAATCCGATGAGACGCGGAAAGCCGCCGCAGGGGCAAAGCGCGCCAAGGAATCTGAATATCAGTCTGAACGCAGGCGCATCGACCGCGCCCGTGGGAGACGTAGCAAATAGCCATGAACAGCAGATACGGACGAATCATTCTCGCGTCTGGTTCGCCACGCCGACGCGAACTGCTGGAGGCCGCAGGCATCCCGTTTGATGTCATTACGTCTGACATTGAAGAGGAGAGGATACCCGACGAGCCACCAGAGCGGATGGTCTGCCGACTTGCCTTGGAAAAGGCGCGCTCCGTATCCCAGGACCATTCAGGGCGAATCGTCTTAGGGGCGGATACCGTTGTCGTTTTCGAAGATGTCGTTTTAGGAAAGCCGTCTTCCATGGCGATGGCAAGAAAGATGCTCGCCATGCTGTCTGGGAACAGGCATCGCGTTTTGACAGGCGTGGCTCTGGTTGATGGAAAGCACTTGTCTGAAAACTGGTGCTGTTCGACGCATGTGACATTCAAAAAACTGTCGGACGCGGACATTGAGCGGTATTTGTCATTGGTCGATGTCCATGACAAGGCTGGTGCGTATGCGATCCAGTCGCACGGCGAACTGCTTGTGGAGAGTGTGGAAGGGCTGTTGAGCAATGTCATCGGTCTGCCAGTGGAAGAGGTGCAGGTTCGTCTTGCGGCGGCGGTGATGCATGGAAAACAAGATTAGAAAGGAGAACGTGATGAGAGTTTTGTTGCAACGTGTCAGCCAGGCAAGCGTGGTCATTGACGGGGAAGTCGTGGGGACGATAGGGAAGGGCGTATTGCTGCTTGTCGGCATCACACATGATGATACGCGCAAGGAGGCGGATTTTCTGGTTGAGAAAGCAGCGAATCTGCGCGTGTTTGATGATGAAGACGGCGTCATGAACTGCTCATTGCTGGACGTCGGCGGGGAGGCGCTTGTCGTGAGTCAGTTCACATTGTATGGCGATGCACGGAAGGGGCGCAGGCCAAGTTACGTGGCGGCGGCGCCTGGAGCGGTTTCAGAGCCGCTGTATGAGTATTTTGTCCAGAAGATGAGAGAACTTGGCGTCACTGTGGCGACAGGGCGTTTTGGGGCAGATATGAAGGTCTCCCTAGTCAATGACGGTCCTGTGACATTATGGCTTGAAAAGAATGCTTGAGGAACATGATGGAAAACGAAAACACAAATCAGCCATTGGATGACTTCGCACGTGAAAGAAGTGTGTGGAATGCGGATGACGCGAAGGAGATTGCCACAACGCTGTGTGATAGTTATTCCAAGGGCATTGGCGTCAGTTACATGGAACGTTGTGGAATGCCGCAACGGGAGACGGTTGTCACGTTGCTTGAGAAGATGCTGGACATCCTTTTCCCTGGTTATACGGGGCATCAGCAGATGACGACGGCCGACCAGTTCTTTGCTGTTGGCGGAATGGTGAACGAGGTTTTCCACGGGCTTTCCGAACAAATCAAGCGTGCATTGATGTACCGTTGCCAGAAGAAGAATTGCAGCAACGAATGTTCTCGCACGGCGGAGCATGTCGCGCTTTCCCTGATGAAGCGATTGCCGAAAATACGTGAACTTCTGATTTTGGATGCGAAGGCCGCGCTGGAAGGCGATCCCGCGACGTCGTCTTTGGATGAAATCATCCTTGCGTATCCAGGGTTCAAGGCAATCAGCGTTCATCGGATTGCGCATGAACTTTATGCGGCGAAGATACCACTGATTCCTCGCGTCATGAGCGAATATGCGCATACGACCACGGGCATCGACATCAACCCAGGGGCGACCATAGGCGAATCCTTCTTCATCGACCATGGTACAGGCGTAGTCATCGGCGAAACCGCCATCATCGGCTCACGGGTCAAGTTGTATCAGGGGGTCACGCTTGGTGCGCTCAGTTTTCCGAAGGACGCCTGTGGAAAACTCATCAAAGGCAACAAGCGGCATCCGAATCTGGAGGATGATGTCACCGTGTATTCGGAGGCATCCATCCTGGGCGATGTGACTATCGGCCACCATTCGATTATCGGAGGCAACGTGTGGATTACGGAGTCCGTGCCGCCATACAGCAAAGTCACGGTCCATGCGGCGGACCTTTCCATTACGACCAGAAAGGTCTGATTGTTCAAGGCAGTATTTGGATAACGAAAACGGCATGGCAAGCGCTTCATCCATTACTCACTCCTCCTCGGTCCTCCGCGACTGGCATTGGTGCAACGGCACGTATGGCAGTGCCGCCAACTGGCTGCTGAATGAAATCCTCCCGAATGAGCCTGGCAGTCACGGCGGAGAGCAGATATGGAGGACTTCCCTGAAAGAGGTTTTCGTGTATCGTGTGCCGCAGGAACTTGGCGGTTTTCGCGTGGCTCTCAAGACATGCCATGAACATCGTTTTTGGAGATATTTTCTACGGCGCTCACTGGCATACCGCGAGGCCATTGGCTTTGACGTTGTGAAATCTCTTGGAATGCCAGCAGTCGATGTGGTTCTATGCGGCGAGGAGCGAAATCCATTTCAATTGAAACGCTCGTATATCGCCACGCGTTTTGAGGAAGATACGGCTCAAATGCTTGATTTTGCGCACGGAAAAAGTCAGGAGCATCTGCATGGGGATTTGATGATGCTACTGCGCGAAAACATCGCATTGCTTGCCAGAATGCACAAGGCTGGATATAGGCATGGCGGCGCGCATCCGAGAAATTTCCTTTGGAAACGGCGGACTGACGGAACGCCTGAACTGATATGGATTGACCTTGCAACCGTCGGGCGGTGTGCGCCAGATGACAAAAAGCGGATTCCGCTTGACCTGAGCGACATGATTGAATACTTTGAACTGTCCGATGGCGAACTTGCGGAACTTTGCGGCATTTATCGTACAGTCCATGACATTCCGATTGAATTTCGCCATACGGGAGATGGCGGCAGAAAACTCAATGTCTGCGTGTTCAAATAGCCTTGTCTGACGGCAATGGCGGCAGGATGGCACCGTTGCGCTCAAGTTCGGAGCGGATTTCAGCGATGGGGACATCCCGCGAAGGCACGCCCATGCGTACTCCCAGAGCCGCCGCGACGCCTGCCGCCTGACCCATCGCCATGCAGGTGCATTCAATACGCAGCGCGGAGTGGGCTCGTTGTTCGGATGAGACGGTTCGTCCTGCAATGAGCAGGCGGCGCGAACCTTTTGGAATCATCGCAGACAGCGGCAACGTTGGGACTTTCTCAGGTGGAAGAAACTCGTGATGGGTTCCTGATTCATTGTGTACGTCTATGAAATAGAGCGTGTTGCATACGGCGTCGGGAAAGACAGTCGCTGCCATGTATTCTTCATAGGTGATGGTGTGCTCGCCGACAATGCGCCATGTGTCTCTCGCAAAGGCCATTGGGGCAAGGGAATCGACGGTGGCGTTTTCGCACCCTTTCTGACGGCGGATGAAACGCAGAAGCCGCAGGAGGCTTTGCCGTCCACGGATGGAGGTTTGAGTCTGGAGTTCTGCGGAGGACGTATCGCCATCAAAGATATGCTGCTGATTGGAGCCACCAGACTTGAGGAAATTGATGAAAGGTCTGTCCGTGTAGCAGAAATCCCCTGGCTGGAGTTCTCCTGAGGCGAGAGCGGATTCGTAGGCGCGTTGCAATTCCTCCTCGTCAATGGAGTCAAAATCAATGTTTCCGATGTGGAAGACGAGCGTGGACGGTTGTCGGTTTTGTTCCTGAACTGCGGGCATGCCGAGTTTTCTGACGATGTCCGCATCACCCGTGCAGTCAATGATTTCCGTGGCAGTGAAATGCCCTTCACTGTTTTTGCCGACGGTGTGCAGTTCCCATTTGCCGTCGCCTGTGTCATGGATATCCGTGATGACTTCATGATAGCGGATATCGACACCTGCCTTCAGGCATTCATCTTCCGTGAGAAGCGCCCAAAGAAAACGGTTGATTCCTGTATGGTAACTTGGCCGAAGTGGATTGCGGCGTGTGTAGTCGGGCGGTGGTGTACTGCCGAGCGCGACTGCCTTTTGCACCAACTCCCAGCCGATACCAGCGATAATCTGCTTCAACGGAGACCAGAAATAGGCGGCTCCTGAAACCTGGCCGTTGGTCATGGTTCCGCCAAGTTGCCCCGTCATCTCAACCAGAAGGACGGAAGCCCCCAGACGTCCAGCCTGAATGGCGGCAATGGCACCAGCGGTTCCGCCGCCGACTACTAGAATGTCATAGTTTTTCATGATAATTCGTTTGGTTCAGTTTTACGTTTGCGGAATAGGCCGATGGTGCTCAACAGACCAATGGCTGCGGCGATGATGAAAACAATGAAAACGCCCTGATAGGCCTTGATGGGATATACTAGGACTTCACCCACCTTTTGCGCCTCGTTTTCGTATGAGCGCATGACGACGCCAGCCACATATCCAATCAACGAAATGGCGACAAAAGCCCAGAAGTTGACCAGTGCGACGGCCAGCGTCACGAAACGTGCGGGGCTGGCGTCCTTGCCCATTGAGCAATACACGGGGAAGAAGCCTGCGGGGATGCACGTCAGAATGTATGAGAGGCAGAGCAGTCCGCCAGGGAGGTTTGCATGGAGTGTCAGCCAGCCGAGAAAGACGCCTAGCAGGCTGATGGATGAGAAGCCCGCCATCGCCCATCCGTAGTGGTTGCGGACCGCCTTGCTGACTGTTCCGCCCAGAAAATTGCACACGGTGACGATGATTGTCAAGAGCATGATGACGTTTGCGGCCCATTTGACTGGGAAGCCTGCGGCGTCTTCAAGGCATTTCTTGCCCATGACTGTAAGAAGCGCGTAATACGAGCCGAACGTGACGGAACTGGCAAGGCTCAGGCGGACCATGTCGATGTTGCACATCACCTGAAGAATGGGGCGAAGCAGCGGAACTTTCTGCGAGAGCGGGGGGAACGTGCCAGGCGTGAACGATAGGATGCCAGTCGTCGCAAGAACGGCCAGCAGTGCGGGAACCAGCAGAGCCCATCGCCATCC
>JAGCTA010000373.1 GCA_017963875.1 Victivallales bacterium
GAGAAGGAACTTGCCGCATGGCATCAAGCCCAATATTGCGTGACCACGGTCAACGAGTATGGAGCCTTCCATCTGGCTTTGTCAGCACTTGGGGTTGTTCCAGGCGATGAAGTGATATGCCCCTCGTATATCTATTTTCCACCGGTCTTCGCAATTTTGCAGTTAGGTGCCTTGCCTGTTTTTTCCGATGTCGATTGCTCGCATACGATTGATCCCAAGTTCATCGAGGAGAAAATTACGGAACGAACAAAGGCTATTGTCGTCGGCCACATGTACGGCATTGTGGCCGACATGGGGGCAATCATGACCATAGCCCGAAAGCATGGTCTGCGCGTTTTGGAAGACTGTACAGAATGCTTTGGGGGAATCTACAATGGCAAAAAGGCTGGCACTGTCGGAGACGTGGGCTGCTTCAACCTCTGCCATACGAAGCATCTGACCACTGGCGGCGAAGGCGGTGCCATTATTACAAACGACCAGAGCATATTCCAGGCCTGCTTCTCCTTGCGCGACTACGGCTTTGACACGAGCAATGGCCTGGACATGATTAAAGAAGAGCAACGGCGGTTGTATGTCCACAACCGCATCGGTTGCAACTACCGCATGACGGAACTTCAATCCCTCATCGGCTCCTGTGAACTAGAACGGATGGATTCCTGGAACCTGCCATTGCGTAGAAGAAACGGTCAATATCTGATTGATGCCCTAAAAAAACATCCACTCGTTCTGCACTGCCCCTTTGATAGCGCAGAACGGCAAAACTCCTTCTGGTGGGCGCCATTTGTTCTGGATATCGAGAAAATGAATGTGCCCATGAAACAATTCCTTGCGGCTATGACTGCTGAAGGTGTGCCTGTTTACGGTCCTCTGTGGCCTGAATTGTACAAGGAAGACGCTCTGCGGGAAAAGCAGGGAGTCGGGCCAGACAACTACCCGTTCAATACATCTGCCGCCCAAAAGATGGATTACACCAAAGTCGAGTGCCCAACCGCCAAATGGCTGTCTGAAAGGACCATTTCCTTCTTTGCGCACCCGAATTATGATATCTCCCACATGGAAAAATATGTGGCTGCCTTCAACAAGGTCGCCCAAGCCTATATGAAATAGTTTTTTTCAAACAACAGAGGTGTTTTCAAAACAAGCGCAAAATGCACTGTTTTTGAAATTATCTCAAAAGAAAAAAAGGAACTGTCACTATGAACAATGGAACGTTTACCGAAGCCGAAAAAAAACGCCTGAAAATCAGTGCCAGAAAGCATGTTCTCGGTCACTGGATGTGCAATGCCGACCTTGACAAAGGTGTCAAAATCTTCACAAGAGGCAAAGGATGCAGAATCACCGACATTGACGGCAATGAATTCCTCGACACCTTTTCCAACCTAGTGACATGCACCATCGGCCATGGGCGTTCAGAGATTAGGGAGGCCATCAATGCACAACTTGAAGCACTGGAATTCTTCCCGAATTACCATGATGGATTCTCTGCGCCGCTGGTCATGCTGGCAGAAAAACTCGCTCAAATCGCGCCTGGCGATCTTGAGGTGACCTTTTTCCTGAACAGCGGCAGCGAAGCCAATGAAACCGCCGTCAAGATGGCACGGCAATACTTCTGGCAGACAGGCCAGAAGGGCCGTTACAAAGTCATTTCGCGGCGCGGCAGTTATCATGGCACCACTCTTGGAACCACAAGTTGGACTGGATTCTCGGGACTACGCGAACCCGTTGAACCTTTGCTGCCAGGAAGCATTTTCGCACCCCAAGTCAAATGCAGCGAGTGCGAATTGTGTTTGCATTATCCAGAATGCGGTCTGGCCTGCCTGAAGGAACTCGAACGAATTGTCGTATCCGAAGGCCCCGACACCGTCGCTGCAATTCTGATGGACCCGCTTCCTGGAAGCAATAGCGGCTATCCAGTGCCACCCAAAGGCTATCTTACTGGTGTGCGCGAAATCTGCGACAAGTACGGCATACTCCTGATTTTCGACGAAGTGCAGACTGGGTTTGGAAAAACTGGCAAATGGTTCGCCTGCGAACACTTTGGCGTGACTCCAGATATTCTGGACGTTAGCAAATCCATCACCAGCGGCTATGCACCGCTAGGTGCCTGCATCACCACGCAGAAAATCGCATCTGCATTCCAGGGACCTGGCAATGAATTCCGTTCTGGAAGCACGTATGGCGGTCATGGGATAAGTTGCGCCGCCGCTCTCGCAAACCTCGAAATCTATGAACGCGAACATCTGGTCGAACGGGGCGCTGAACTAGGAAAAATCCTCAAGGTAAAATTGTCCTCCCTGTATGAATTCGATGTTGTCGGTGACATTCAGGGCATGGGTACTCTGTGGGCAATTGAGTTAATGGATGACCGTGAAAAGCGCACCAAACTTCAAGAGGAATATGGAGTATTCATCCGTGACTGGTGCTATGATCATGGCATGATTCTGCGCAACAACGGCAATATGCTAGTCATTGCTCCGCCACTGGTAATCTCAAATGAGGAAATCGATCAGATTGTTGACTATCTCCGACAGGCAATCAAGGCGGCTATGATTCACTTCAAACGCTAAATTACCCAAAATCATGGGGGGCAGTATAGGTCTCAAATACGGTCTATACGCCTCCCAGGCAACTGTTCAGAATCTCCAGAAAGCCAATATGACACGTGGAATAACAGAAGATATTTCGCAAAGACTCTGTTCCCCATGAGCGTAGGTAATTGTTTATGTCAAGGCGATTGAGAAAAGATCTTATGAAAGTATCCAAACAAACACAACAACAATGGCTTGACTCTTGTTTCTCCGCATGGAAGCAGACCGATACGGCATACTCGAAATTCGCCCATAGCCGCAATATCTCACTGAATATGATTTGGGCTTTCGAATGTCTTTCCAAACATCCAGAAGGAATGGAGCCAGCAGTTCTTGCGGATGAAACACATTTGCTACGTCAGACAATAACGGTTGTTCTCAACGATCTGGAAAAACAGGAACTGGTAACCCGCGAATTTCACCCAACCGATCGGCGTAAAAAGGTCATAAGGCTTACCCAAAAGGGAGAGCGAATCTGCCATGAAATCCTTGATGCCATTGCACAATCAGAACTAGAGGCGCTCTCTGAACTCTGCGAGGAAGAGCAACGGCTTTTATATTTATTGACCACAAAATTCTGCCGTGCTTTGATCAATAAATTGTCAAAGGCCGCCAGCAATCAATAAAAACGAATCTGTGATGCCAATAAGTGCATCAAGACAAGAAATGGAACATAGACACGCGTCAAGATTCGAAAGGGTTCCTCATGTTCTTCGAGATTCCATTGTCTCAAATGAACTAGAAGCGAAGAAGGTTTTGACTTGGAGGAAATAACGCCTTTCATCTTGATATTTCCTGTTCTACGTCTCTTTCCCGCGACCTTCAGAAACACAGAGACACCATCCCCAGCATCATGATCAAAAGTGCCGTTATCTGCAAGGCATTTCGTTTCTCATGCAAGAGGACAATGGTATAGATTTCAAAGGCCACAACAGACGACCCCATCGCAAGGGGATAGGCAATGGACCCGACATTCGCCTGGGCCAGCATGTTCATGCCAGGATACAGGAAAAACAAACTATTTGTCAGGCTGACAAATACCAAAGGAGCGCATAACAGCCACATGGAACGGTTGGACAAATGCTCTTTCAGTTTTGTGACAAAGCCTCGATGATCTCGAATCAGCATGCACAAAATAGCACCTGAAGCCACGCCTGATGTTCCAGCAATCGTCCTCCATGTGCTTGTCACTGGCTCCGCTTCCTTAAAATAGGACGGCAAGTTGCCTAATATCTGGCATGCTCCCGTAATGACAAATGCAGACATCGTCGCCAGTTTCCATTTGCCTGTGGCATTTATGTCTTTCGCGATGCCGAACAATGTGAGCGAGACAATGATGAGAATGACACCGCTGATATTGAACACCGTCTTGTCTGCGCCGAAAAAAAGAATACCCATGGAGAAAGGGAAGATGAAGCCCGCCTGGATCAGACTCCAGACAATGCCGTTGGGACCGTTTTTCATCGCTATCGACATCAAGTCCAATTGAAAATAGTTGATGATTCCGCCTATGAAAACGGATGCCATTGTCCAGAACATGACCGAGAATGGCACATTAGGCTTTTCTGAGACAATTGCCGTACAAATGGCTATGGCCATGCATAGCAAGGAGTTGACAAGCATGATCAATGATACGCTGGCATTCTTTTTGGGTGCCTTGCCCATGGCAAAGCCAAATGCCGTCCAGAACATGCCGACGACTATCATGCAAAGAATTCCCTTGACAAGCAGCATAAAAAAACTCCTGAACAAAACATGCCCCGATTTGGAAACGGTATGGTGAAAACATACTTTAATATAATCTGGTTTAGGTTGGAATTCCATAGATTCCTTTTTTACAAATATAATAAGATGATTTTTGCAAAAGTTGTGGTATTTTATAAAACAACAAGGCTCTATTCCGCAAGAAGGTCGGCAATTGCTCATGCCAAGTCGGCTCTGTTATGACCCCAAGGGGTCAAATATCAGTAACCCCAGGTTGAGCGAAGCGAAACTTGGGGGAAAGCCGACATCAAAAGATTCCGACCTCGTTCGAGGTCGAACCTACCCTCTGGGGGAATAGAGCCAACAACAAAAGCGAATAATATGTCACAACCATCTTCGGCAAAGCCTGGCCTTATAGGGCTTTCCCTTCTTTTTCAATCGAACATCAAATGAACCAATTATATAAATTAAGAATATCCATCGGCCTGGAGTACGAGGGCGTCGGTGACCTTTCACAGGGCATCAAAATCAACGACAAGGCAGTTGTGAAATGCGAAAAATACACGGATTTCGCAACCGTAGTCGATATTGTCGGTGAGCCGTTTGAAGATTTGGAAGCCTTTGAAAGGCAACGTGCAATGCAGAACAAGGGCCGCCATGTGGAAGGCCAGCGCCTTCCACAGATACTCCGAGTCGCCACGGAAGCAGACCTCGCCCAAGCCGCGCTCAATGACAAAGACGCCCGAATCGCCCATAACCAGACGATGGAACGCATCAAGGTCCATGGGCTTGAAATGAAACTGATTTTCACGCACTACGCCTTCGACAGAAAACTCATCATCTTCCAGTTTTCGGCGGATGGCCGAATCGATTTCCGCGAATTACTCAGGGATCTGTCGGGGCTATTCAAGGTACGTGTGGAACTTCGACAGGTCGGCGTTCGCGATGAGGCATCCATACTAGGCGGTGTCGGCACCTGCGGACGGCCGTTCTGCTGCGCCGCATTTCTTAGCAGTTTCAATTCTATCAATGTCAAGATGGCAAAACAGCAGGGGCTTTCATTGAACCCGCAGAACATCTCTGGCTGTTGCGGACGCCTGAAATGCTGTCTCCAGTTCGAGGCGGATTCCTATCGTGAGATGGAAGACGACAACACGCGCTGTCAAGGTTGCCAAGCATGCAAATCTGAACAAGACGCTCAACCAGAGGATTCATCAGAGGATTCAGTTGACAAAGCCATTCCCGAAGATGCGTTCGACGATGGCGGCACCACGGTTGAAAACTACGCCTGGAAGCAGGA
>JAGCTA010000374.1 GCA_017963875.1 Victivallales bacterium
CAGGAACACGGCGATGGAGGACGAGTGTGCGGCTGAACCGCGCCATACGGAACCGCCGATGTTCGATGACATGCGCTCCACCTCAGGGACATTCTCCAAAATAAAATGCTCCAGGTCCGTAGCGATTTCAGCAGTGATTCCGACGCGCGTTCCGACTTCCAGGTCCATACGGACATTGACCTGGCTTTCATCTGTTTCAGGCATCATCTCCGTGCCGATGAATTGCCAGAAGACAAAGACCGCCACGCAGAAGAAGACGACGATGCAGGATACGGATTTCCAATGAAAAAGGGACCATTTAAGCACAACAAGATATATTTCGTTCAATTCATCAAGCACTTGACCTATGAAACGGAAGATGAAATTGTGCTGGTCGGGCGGTGGATTGTTGGGATCATACGTAATGCCATGTTCTTCGCAGTATTTGATTGCCTTGGCACGTCTTTTGCGTATGGAGATTTCACCGAATTTGACCGTAAGCATCGGGACGATGGTGATGGCGGTGATGAATGAACTCATCAATGAGAAGCAGATGACTGACGCGAGTTCCTTGAACATGATGCCTGTCATTCCTTCTAGGAAGAACATCGGCAGGAAGATGACCAACGTCGTCAATGTCGATGCCAGGATAGGCGCGGCGACTTCGCTGGTGCCTTTCTCGCCAGAAGCGACGGCATCAAGATGCTCTTCTTCCCGTACGCGGTAGATGTTCTCCAGAACGACGATTGAATTGTCAACCAACATGCCGACGCCAAGCGCCAGACCGCCGAGAGTCATGATGTTCAATGTGTAGCCAGAAAAATAGATGAGTGCAAACGTGGCAATCATTGAAATTGGAATGGATGTTGCAATGACAAATGTATTCGACCATCTCCGTAGGAAGAGCAGGATGACAAGGACAGCAAGAAGACCGCCTTGCCAGGCCGTATTACCGACGTTTGAGATGGAGTTCCTGATGAAATCCGCATTGGAGCGAATCAGGACGATTTTTGATTCGGGAAAATCGCGGTTGATTCGCTTCATTTCCTTGAGGACTGCATCGACGACTGAAACAGTATTGCGGTCGGATTGCTTGAAAACCATCATGCGGATGCCATTCTTGGCATTGATGTGAACGGCAGTCGTCTCTTTTTCCCAAGAATCAGTCACCTTCGCTATATCGCGTATGCGGATGATGGAGCCATTGCGGTTTTCGACAATGGTGTCACGGATTTCCTCCAGCGTGGAGAAGTGCCCTGGCGTCCTGAGAAGGATTTCAAATTTTCCCGAATCAATGGTACCAGCAGGCAGTGTCTGGTTTTGCTTGTCCAAAACGCTGAGAACGGTTTTGGTGTTGATTTTCATGTTCTTGATTTTGTCAGGGTCAAGGTCAACATGGATTTCCCTTTTTCGACCGCCTAGGATATTGAGCGAGCCGACACCGTCGATGCGCTCAAGTCTCGGTTGAATCTGGTCCTCGATGAATTTACGCAGTTGGACGGGATTCAAGCCAGACGATTCACAGCCAAGAATGCAGACGGGGGCCGATGCCGCGTCGAATTTGAAGAGGACGGGGCGGTCGATATCGTCTGGCAGTTTGTTGATGGTCCTGTCAATGCGGTCTCGGACATCATTTGCCGCAGCGTCGATATCGACAGACCACTCGAAGGACACGCGTACAGTCGAACGTCCTTCAGAAGAAGACGAGCGGATTTCCTTGACGCCCTGGACGGAACTGATACTTTCCTCAATGGGCTTCGTGACCAATTCCTCGACCTCTTCAGGGGAGGCGTCCTCGTAGGTCGCCATGATGGTGAGTGCGGGGAACGTGATGTCAGGCATCATGTCAACTGGCAGTTTTATCAGGGAGACGGCTCCCATGATAATGACAATCAAGCAGACCATGATGATGAAAATTGGTCGTTTTATGGAAAATGATGCAATTGACATGGTGTTATGGCGTGTATGTTTTGATGTTTTTCCAAAGGGAAAAGGCAAGGATGACAGACGGTTATTTTGTCTTTACCTCATCGGGAAGCCGAATGGCCGAGCCATCTTTCAGCAGGTGGTTGCCCATGGTGATGATGGAGGCTTTGAGAAGTCTGGAGCGATCTTCAGGCTTAACTGGAATGATTTCCATCTTGTGTTTGTAAATGATCCCGATATTGACGGGAATGAAGACCGCAGTTAACTGGCCGTCTTTCATATTGGAAATAAAGACGCCGTTGGAGTCATTGCGCTGGACAACGGCGTCTTCAGGCAGGATAATGCAGTCCTCATGCCGTGAGAAAACGATTTCAATTCTTGCAAATGCGCCTGGGTGCAGCCTGCCGTCCGCATTGTCGATTTCGATTTCAAAGCGTCCCTGACGGGAGACATCGTCGATGACAGGTGATTTTCTGATGATGGTGCCCTGGAATTCATTGTCCTTTGACAGCGGATCCCCATCCTGGCTGACCTGGACATAGACGGTTGCCTTCTGGCCGACCTGCAATCGAGCGAAATCTTTTTCGATAGCCGTCACTGCGACTTTCAGTTTGGCATTGTCAATGATGGAGATGATAGGGGAGTTGACGGCAAGCAGAGCCCCAGGATCGGCATAGCGCTCGGAGACGAATCGCTTTCCCGAACCGTCGTTTTTCGCCCATTCTGCCTTGATGATCGTATAACTGTGGCGTTCACGCGCGGCCGCCAAAACCGCTTCCTGCTTTTTGACCTGTTCAAGGGCAATCAGCACCTGTTTGTCCGCGATTGACTTGGCAGTCTTGGCATTATCGACTTTCGCAATCGCATTGACTAGGTCGGTTTTCGCGACTGTGACTTTAGTGCGTGATATCTTCAGTTCCGATTCAGCGATGGCGACTTTGGACTGTGCGATATCTCTATCGTTTTCAGCCATTTCGACTTGTGTCTCGGCAATGGATAGATTGTTTTTTGCAGTCGCCAATTTCGATTCGGCGACGCTGACATTGGCTTTTTGTACATCGTAGTTCGCCTGTGCCTCATCCAAATCCGCGACAGTGCTTGTTTCATCACGGACGCCTTTTTGCTCACGGTCTAGATTCTGTTTCGCAAGATTGAGTTGCGCTGTGGCTCCAGCGAGATTCGCCTTGTCGCTAGCGATGCTGTTCTGCGCTGTCGTTACGTCATTCTGTGCGTTTTTGATTTTGACCAACGTGCTCTTCAGCGTGACTTTTGCGCTTTCAACTTGCACGATATTGTTTTCCACCTGGACTTCCGCGCTTTCAATCAACGCTTTCGCGCTTTCGACATTCGCCTCTGCACTGCGGATTTCGACGACTGCCTTGTCGACTTCCGCCTTCGCACTGTCAACGTTTGCCTTTGCGACTAGCAACGCG
>JAGCTA010000049.1 GCA_017963875.1 Victivallales bacterium
GACCTCTCGGACAACTATGACCTGAACGCTCTCATCGTCAGCATCGAAATGTATATTTGGAACAGAGTTTCCGATTTGTTGGACATCGTCCGTTGCGGCATTGGTGGTGGCGTTGGTCTTGGCGCGGAAGTCGCCATCACGAACTATGCCGCTCTGGGAGCGTCCTACATTCCGCTGGAGCGTGGCGTTGATTTCCCACACTGCCTGCCGCCGCTGTGGCTTATCAATTATTACGACAAGACGCCAGTCTTCAACATTCATGAGACTGGCACGCCGTCATACGCCACTGCGGTTCTGGGACCGTTCCGTGCGGAAAACGTCCCTGCGGATATGAAGAATAATTACATTTTCCCTCGCGAGGAATGGGCGATTCGCGCGGAAATCCATGCGTTGCTTCTTGACGCATACGTCAGCGTTAGCGGCGAGGAATTCATTGATTTTCTTGCTGGTTTCATTGGCCTTGACCCGAAAGTCGATGACGATGAAATCGATCCAGTTGTGACGCGTCAGCCAGCCGACCAGTTTGGCCGCGGCGTCTGCAATATCGTCTTCGGTGTTTTTGAGGTTCCGTTCAACATCCTCAGGGTCACGGAGCAGGAAGGTGACCTCCCTGGCATCAGCAAAGGCGTTGGTCTGGGCGTGTGGCGCTTCGTCGTTCGTGAAGTCGTCGGCGTTGTCGAACTTATCTCCTTCCCGTTCGGCTGGCAGCCGATTATCGAGCCCGAATATGTGTTCCAGCGCAAGCGCGGCGTTCACTGGAAAGTCAACCGTCCCGCATTCCATAAGAAATACAACTATCGTCGCTGAAGCGGCTCTGGTCAGCCCTAACATGCATATTTAATTCAAGCCCCCGTTGGACATGCTTCCTTCGGGGGCTTGAAACTTCAGTTTTAACTTAATATAGTAACTCAAAGTTTTTTCCACATAAAAAACAACAGAGGAATCATTGAAACATGAAGAAATTTTTGACCATCCTTTCATTGTGTCTGTTATTGCCCGCGTTGTCGGCATTGGAGCGAAATGTTGAGAAACTGTCGGCTGTGGCAGACGGCAGGCTTGCGGAAGCGCATCTTGCATGGTGGGGATTTGACCCTGCGGATAGCACGGCGATTATCGCAGAAGCAATTGCCTCCAAGGCTACGACGATTGTCGTTGACAAGATGGAATCGCCGTGGATTACAGGCCCCGTCTTTCTGAAGAGCAATTTGACGCTGATTTTCGAGGATGGCGCGGAATGGTATGCCAGAGCCAATGATTTCAAGTCAATAAAGGAGGCGCTGGTCACTGCCAAGGACATCAGCAATCTGCGAATTGAAGGCCGTGGCACCCATGGCGGCATTCTTCGCATGCGCAAAGCGGATTATCAGAGCAACGCCTATAGCAAGGCGGAATGGCGGCACACATTGAATCTTCTCAGCGTGGAAAATGCCACGATAACCAACATGTCAATGATTGAATCTGGCGGTGACGGAATTTACATCGGTGTTTCATCAGAAACCAAGAAAATTTGCCGTGACATTGTCATCAAAGACTGTATTTGCGACAAAAACCACCGACAGGGTATCAGCGTCATCGCCTGCGTGAACCTCCTGATTGAGAATACTCGCATGACGAATACAATTGGCACGCCACCAGAATCTGGAATTGACTTTGAACCGAACGGTCGTTCCGAATCATTGATCAACTGTGTCATGAGAAACTGTTATTCAGAGGGCAACCATGGCGATGGCTACCAGTTCCATTTGCCGAACATGGATACGAAAATCTGCGGTCCCGTGTCCGTTACGCTTGAAAACTGCGTTTCAGTCAATGAAACACGCACACCTTTTACCCTTACGACCAGCAGTGCCACAAGGCACGGCCATGAATGGGATGGCGATGTGAAAATCATCAATTGTCGCTTTGAGAATTCCGCTGGCCCAGCCATCCAGTTCAATGTCGAGGGTCGCCATGGCCTGAATGCGCTTGTCAAGGACACTGAAATCATTAATCCAGGGGTTAGATTCACCAGAACGTCGCCAGTGTATTTCGGACTTTTCGACAATGACAAGACGCAGGCAAAAGTTCGCGCCAAATTGACGTTGGACAATCTGGTTATTCATACAAAGAATGACAACAAGTGGCTGATGGTCAACGATATGGCATTTTTCGGCGTTAATTCCTATCATGTGTCGGGAACGGTTAAAAGAAACTTCGATGGCAAGACGGAGGCCTTCACAGTTTCACCTGAATATATCAAGGCGTACTATCCCGCCCGCAATTTCACGGAAATCAAGGAGTATTCCGCCGCAGTAAGTGACTATGCTCCCAAAACAGATGTTCCTGGCAATTTCGCTTCGATCAAAGTCCGCGGCGGCGGTTTCTTCTGGCTGTTTCCTAAAAAAGGTCAGGATGTCAATCTGAAACTGCAATATGCCAAACTGACCACGAACAATGGCACGACAGAAAACGTGACCGTGACATATCCTTCTGGAAAAGTGGAGAAACTCGGCAGCATCGATTTCAATTCAATAAAGGATTTTTCCTTCACTGCCGCCGAGGGAGGCATCTGCAAACTTCATTTCGGTGTCGCCAACAACTGGGGTTCGCTATTGAAGTCCAATGTCCCCGCAGGCATTTACCAGAATGACAACACGAAGGGAGTCAATGTCATTTATGCGACTGGGGATTTCTATTTCTATGTGCCTGAAGATGCCACATGCGCCATGGTCAGGTTTTACGGGCAGGGCGCGTCAGAAGGTGCGAATGTGACCATCAGAAATCCCAAGGGCGAGGTGGTTTTCCAAGGCGAGGACGTTGCTGATGCCATGGAACTCGACCTGGGGAACACGGAAGGGAAGACGGCTGGCATTTGGAATATCCGTCTGGATATGCCGACCAGTCTTTCCCATGAGGATTTCAACATCCTGATTGCAGGGGTGCCGATTTTCCTTGCGACTTCGCCAGAACTCGTCCCTGTTCCAGCCAAATAAATGAAATCTCATCTGAATAAACGTCTATTGCATAACCTGGAAGGCTTAGAATAATGAAAGATACAGTGAAAAAGAAGAGAATTGAAGGAATCGTCACGCCAGTCGTCACACCCCTGACGAAGAATGGCAATGTTGACCATGATGCGGTTTCCAAACATCATGACTTTTTGATTGACAACGGGATAAGTGCCATATTCGTCCTTGGGACGACTGGCGGTGCGGCGGCGATGCCCGAAAATGTCCAGCGTGACATGATATGCGCATCACAGGAAAGCATTGCGGGGCGCGTGCCGTTGCTTGTCGGCATATCGGATGCCTGTGTCGAGACCTCATTGGAGACAGCTCGTTTCGCTGCGGCGCATGGCGCGGATGGCGTCGTTGTCGCGCCGCCATGCTATCTCCCGATGG
Organism: Victivallales bacterium; assembly: GCA_017963875.1. The sequence continues at coordinate 3,381 of JAGCTA010000049.1, forward strand.
AAACGGCGGAATTGCTTGAATTCTATCGCATCATCGCGAAGGAGCAGCCGTTGCCAGTCTATATCTACAACATGCCAGCGATGACGAAAATCAACATGCCGCCTAAACTAATTGTGCGTATTGCAGAACTGGATGGCGTCGTGGGGTACAAGGATAGTGCAGGGGATATCGACGCGTTCAAAAAAGTCTGCGATGTTCTGAAGTCGAGGGAGGATTTTTCGCTATTGATGGGGCCCGACTGCCTATTGGGGAAGGCGATTACCCTAGGTGCATGCGGCGGAGTTACTTCAGGAGCCAATGTCGCGCCGAAGGTCTATATCCGCCGTTATCAGGCTGCTCTTGCTCATGACACTGCGGAGGAAGACAAATGGCAGGCTGAGGTTGAAAGGCTTCAGGCAATCTATCACTTCCATGAGAACATCTGCTGCGGTGTCGCGGCGGGCCTTGTGAAGGCACTCAGCGAGATGGGATTTTGTCAAAACTGCTTGACGCGTCCATGGAAGCCGCTGGGCGACACGCCAGTCATCGACGACTATGTCCAGCATCTGAAGCAGATGTTCTGAATTTCTGGAAGTGCCTCTATCGTTGTCAAATATTGGTTGTTCCAGCGGGGCACTGGATGGTCTTGCCGTTATATATAAGCGTGAACGGCTTGTCGCAGGTGACCGTTGCCGAGCCTGATTTCGGGTCGGAGACAAACGATACCCTGTTGTCGCCCATCATGAGGTTCTTTAAGCCGTTCCGCATCATGGAAGACGGCGACCAGATGATTGTATTGGTCAACGCATTGACATCACGGACACCGAGGCGGTTTTCAATGAGAAGCGAGATCGGTCCAAGGGCAGACCATCCGCAGAAGTCTGGGCGAGACCATTTTTCGGCTTTGTTCGTGGAGGGGCGGTTCGACGTCGGCGAATAGCACTCCCAGATTGTGTGCGGCGTGACCTCGAACCACGTCCTGTACTGCTGTTCGATGATTTTGGAGGCGATGTCGTCTGCAAGTTGCAGATGACCGTATTTTTCCAATCCTTTGACCGTCATATAGACGACTGGCATCCAGATGCCGCCGCGCCAGTATTCGCCGATGGGGTTGAAGGCGGGGTCATCTCGGCTGACGCTTGGGA
>JAGCTA010000375.1 GCA_017963875.1 Victivallales bacterium
ACCATCAACCGTAAGAGGATCGCGCCCGACGAGTATTTCGTTTTTGTCAGTCACGCCATCATCATCGGTATCAGGATCATTCGGATGGGTTGCATACATCTGTTCCTCGTAATTATTCAGAGTATCCTCATCAGGATCCTGAGTGACATCGTCTGTCCCTTCGACCGTCTGCGTCTTCGTCGGATTCGTCCCCGCATAGTATTCGTAGATGTTGTAGAGTCCATCACCATCGGGATCATCCAACGCCGTTTGGTTGAGATTTCCCCAATACTTGATTTCCCAATTGTCAGGTAAACCATCTTTGTCAGAATCACCGCTATTGTCATCGGAACGTGAAATATCCATTGACAGGACATTGATGATGCCAGGAGCATCTGTCTGCACATAGACGGGGTTGTCATCTGCGTCGTGGATTTCCCGACTCTTTTCATCTGTCTTGACTATATAGACGGGATTTGGAGTGACAGTCGTTGTTTCCTCGCCATCATCATCATAATACAATGGCTCGTTGGAGTCATTTGTCTTCTGGAGGTTGACAGTTTCATAGATTCGATACTGTTTGCCTGTGATAACTGGTGCAGGAACGCCGTGTGCATGACCATTATACCAGTCACCCTTGAATGCCATGTCTTCAATGGTCTGCCCGCCATCATCGAACATGTAGGCATGGACAATGTTGCTATCAATTCGATAACTCGGAATCGGAACTTTCAAATTATAGAAAAGCGAATGGGATATTCCATCCAATTTCGTGGTCAATGAATTGGAATTATTGTTGATTTCATTTTTACTCAACGCCTTATTCCAGATGGCAAGATTGTCAATCTGTCCTTTGAAAGCACCATCAAGGACGGTGTCCCCATCCATCGTCTCAGTATTTCCAGGCAGTTTGCCGCCAATGGTGATCCCTCCAAGCCCAGTCATTGTCTTGATTGGATTCATGGCGATATTCGATCGCGTGAACTCTGTCAAATTGCCATCCTTGTCATAGACATACAAAGTAATTTGGCCGCCTTTGCCTGCGGCATCGGGCTTCTTGAATACTGCCGTCACCTGATACCATTCTGCATCATTTCCAGAAGTGAATGGAGTATAGAGATTCGCCGTTGTCATTTTTGCGAAAATATCCGTGACTTTTGTCCCCGTGCTATTGGCGGTCGAGAAACCTGCATACGGCAAACCTTCATCCGTGATACCCAATTCATAGTTGGTAACGTCACCAGCGGCATAGCGTCCAGTCGTGCGGCGGACGATGATGAACTTCTTTCCCGCTTCGGGAAGTCCCTGCGTCAACTTGACCCACGCCTGGATTGTCCAATCATCAAGTTCCTCGATGACTTCTTCGGGATCGCCATTTTCAGGAACAGTGAGAACGTATGTGCCATTAAGATTAAGGACAAGATTGTCACGTTGGAACGCATTCCGTCCATTCAACGGATCGGAACCGTTGTTCGCCTCGTAATAGTCATCCTGGCCATCATCATCGGTATCGGCCATGTTCGGCATCGTTCCACGGGCCATTTCAATGGAGTTGATGAAGAGGTCACCATCATTGTCCATCTCATCATCCGTGCGTCCGTCGCCAGCGACATCCTTTTCAAGTGGATTCGTGTTAGCAAGATATTCGCCCCAGTTGTCCAGCCCATCGCCGTCGGGATCCTGGTCATACCCCCATGGATAGATTGCATAGTTCTTCTCAAACCAGAGGTACAGTTTGTTCGTGCCATTGGATTCCTTTGCATGGCAAATTTCGTCCGTCTCCTGATTGATGTAGAGAATGGACGGGATGACTCCTCTTGAACACGGAGACGTCTTGATATAGAACCATTTGACGTGTCCGATGAAATTATCGGGCAACTGGTTATTGATGCGGATGCGAGCAGAGAAGGAGTAATAGTGATCATGGCCTGCTGTCGTGCAGGTTGTATTGGAGTTCACAAAGGAAGCCCACACGGTAATGCGGTTGCGGCCTTTGACCAGTTTTCCCTTGATATTGAACGAGCCGCTGATCGCGGTTGTGTTGCTTGTATTCTCAAAATCAGGATTGACATCATGGTCCAGCAGCCCACCAGGTTGAGTACTGCCATTGTTCAGGAATGCATCGCGCTCAGCGTTAACAAAGACCATAATGTGCGTTTTTCCGCTGTCGCCCTCAGGCAGCCCGCCGACGCCGTAATTCAACACGGCAGTGTCAATTGCCGAGAGGTTTTCGACAAATACATCCGTGAAATAGACGTATGAATCACTCCATTGGGCACCAGAATGAATCTGGCCATTATAGATGGTTTCGCCTGTCAGCGGATCGACACTGTCGCTTGATTCCGCTGGGAACTGCTGTGGAACGTCATACACGTTATGGCTGTTGCCACGAGCATGTTCAAACAGCCAGTTCTGATTGATGTCATAGCCGATGCCAGGTTCGACGCCGAATGTATCTTCTGCACCTGCCCAATAGACTTGCTTCCATCCCGTTGGAATCGGGTCGAATTCCGAATCGCCGCTGGCATTCATGCTGACGGCGCGTTCCCAGCCGTTGGCCGCCTTCCATGTATCAGCCGTTGTTCCATCGACAGTCGCACCACTGTCAGTGCTCCAACTGGAAAGCATCCGTGACGAAAGGTCAGCCTTCGCTGTCCCATCACTTGTCAGCAACGCGTGCGGCCAATTTTTAAACATGTCCTCTTTGACAGAATACGCGAAATCCTCCGCGTATGTCCCACCATCGTCAAAACGATAGTATGCGGTCGGCAGAGCGGTGTAGTCGTTCAGTTCGTCACCATCAAGTTTGACCTTCGGCATCTTCGCCATGTATTCGCGAATCTGCTTTGGAAGACGAAGGCCTCTGCGTCCTTCGGAGGTATTCGTCCAGACGCGGACTTCGTCAACATAACCTGCAAGATATTCGCCGTCGCATTCGCCGAGGATTCGAGTGACAAAACCCGTTGAGGATGAACCGCCATTTACAAGTCCGTCGCCAGTGGTAAATGTCGAACCAGCGAAGACGCCGTTGATATACAGAGTAAGGATGTTAAGCGATGCATTCCATGTCGCGGCGTAGTGTGTCCAGATATTGGCACGAGCGACGATGCCGTTTGACGCCGTGATGGACAGCGGAGTCGTCATCCCACGAATGGATGCACGGACGTATGGGATCCCATTGTTCAAACCCATGTCGAAATAGTATTTCGTCGTGCCACTTTCGGTTGCGGTTCTTTGGATGATGGAACCAGTAAGTTTGCTGCTGTCGCTGGGCATGAACCACGCCTCGACCGTCCAGTCTTGGGAAAGAGCATCCGTGAAATCATGTCCGAGAAGACGGTCTGCCTCGGGAATCACGAGTGCATCCGCCGCTATGCCATTGCCGCGAAGCGCGCGCCAGACAGGTGGATCCAGCGGGTCGAGCGGACCAGTCGCGCCGCCAGTGCCGTTGACGCCCGTGGGATTGATTTCATTGTTGTCGGTCAAACCGTCATCATCCGTATCGCCATTGTTGGGGCGTGTTCCATAGCGCTGCTCAAGGACATTGCTGAGTCCATCGCTGTCGCTGTCTTCTTCAGCGTCAGAGATGCCATTTCCATCCGTGTCAGTCTGTGTCGGATTTGTCCCTGCGAGGTATTCATACAAATCGTTCAATCCATCTTTGTCAGAATCAATGGTGCCATTGCTGACTTCAATATTACCGAAATATCCGATTTCCCATGTGTCAAGCATTCCGTCACCATCGGTATCATCAGGATCGACCTCATTGGAATCCTCGTCAACGGGAATATTCATCATGGCATAGCCATAGTTTGCCTCGGCAGCTTCAGCCACTGCCTCGTTCTGACGCTCCAAGGTAGCACTCATCCTAATGCTAATGTTCTTATTTCCACTAACTTGACTGATGACAAGCCAGTCTGCGGTCTTGCCGCCGTCGTCAAATGTGAAATTCGTGACAAGACCTGTTTCAGTGGTCATCGTTGTGCGACGATTTTCGATGATGTCGCTTGATTCACGGGCAACAGACCAGATGCGGACTTCGTCAACCATCAAGGACAGGGCGGTTCTACTAGCGGCCGTAGCGTCAAAACCATCGCCGATGAGTAGGTCGCCAGGCTTGGGGTCTGCGTAGAGACGACCCGAATCCGTGATTGTCTGTGCATCGAACTCCACTGCGTTGGCATACGCCGTGAAGGTGATACTGTAGGAATAGTTGTTCACGTCTTCCGTCAACGTCTTGACTGTCACGGCGACGTGCGTCCATCCGTCTTCATTACTGAATGTATGGTTGGAGTATGAGGCGGTCTTGCGCAGGAAGGCTGGGGAGTTCGCCTGTGTTGCAACACGCGTATAATCGAATTTCAACGTTCCATTTTCCAAATAGAGAATGAAATCACAATAATCGCCAAGTTTGTCTATGGCAAGTGTCTTGCGCAATAATGTACCTGTATTGCCAGCCTTAAGATTGAACCACAACTCAATTGTATAGTTGCGAAGATCCGTGAGAGCGTTGTAGTCTGCAACCTTCGCATATGGTGCCAAACGTGCTGCCATCTGCGGGTTGGCTGTAACAACAGCACCGTTCGCGCCTGGTGTCTTGTAGTCGTGTGCAGCCGTCACGAGGTCGAGAACTCGGCTCAGGGCGGGGTCAAGCGCATCCATCGAATCTGTGTTCAGCGCATGGATTTCATCATAGTCGTTGACGCCATCATCGTCGGTATCATAGAGATTGGGCTGCGAGTTGTAGGAGTTCAGAATATTTCCTGCATAGAAAATGCCTTTTTCATTGGCATTGGCGATGCCGTCACCGTCGTAGTCAACTTCACCGTCGCTCAAGTCGGCGACTTCGTTGCCTTCATCGGGGACGACTGCCGTGCCATCCGTTCCGTCCTCGTTGACCTGATAGAAGACTGTATCAACCTGGTGCACTTTGATATAGGTACCGCCGACCATGACATACAGAATGCGGTTTTTGGTGTTTGGATTGGTCGGATCCATACCGCACAGATATTCAAAAAGATTGCAGACACCGTCGTTATCGTCATCCAAGGCCGCATCATTGGGATTGGTCTTGTCCAGGGAATATTCATCTTCCCACCAGTCGGGCATGCCGTCGCCATCGGTATCCGTGTCGGCGGATGTGCTTGGTTCAATCTCGACCGTAAGGGCCTTCGCGATGGCTGTGTCGTTGATGATGCCATCCGAGTCATTATCGATGTCATCCGTGAAATCCGCTTCGCCTGTGCTCAGCGCTTCGGCGAACGCGCGCTCACTCTTGAACGGGTTGCCATAGCGGTTCTGCTCGGGATCCTGGCTCAATGCGCCGCCAGCGCTGTTCAAGACCCACAGACGCCTGCCGTTGCTGTCGTAGATGATGGTGTTCGTTCCGCTGAGATGCGGCACGGGGAACAATTCCGTCGTGGACGCATTTGCCACGCGGACCAGGGCGAACATGTTGCTGTCAGAAAGTCCTGTCAGGTCGGCGATGTCTCCTGCATAGCCGTCGGAATCCGTGTCGACGCCTGCAACTGGCGCGATTTCGGGCACCGTCATCGGCAGCGCGGTCACCCAACGGGTCATGCCACGAGACCACAGGATCGTGTGCGCGGCATCTGTATATAAGGATGTAGAGGAAACGGCACTCGTGTCCGCGTCACCTTGCATCAGACGATACTTGAACAATTCGTCGAGTTTGTCCGACTCAGTGAGAGGATTCAGCGTTGCGGCGACGGAGACGTCGGGCAGATGGACATAGTCCTCAAGCGTCTCGCCGCCGTCATCGAAGCGATAGTATGCCTGGAGTTTGTAGATTGTCCCGCTCTGGTACCATGCTTTCGCATCTTTGTCGGCAGCGATTTCATCTGCGGTCTTAGCCTTGCTCCAGAAGCGGAATTCATCCAAGTAGCCATGGCCAAAGCCACTGGCGAGTCTGACGACTGGCGTGCCCTCTTCCGCTGACAACGGAGCCATCGCTTCAGAGGTCGCAACGGTGGAACCGTCAATGATCAGTTCCAGTTTGAAATTTCCGCTTTCCTTCTTCCAGACCAGGGCGACGTGCGTCCATTTGACGTCAGTGATGTCTGTCGTGTACTTGTCGTCCGCCAAGGCGGAGGACATCGCGACGGTCACCGATGTCTTGGGGTCAACCTTATTGTTCGTGATGGTCGCGCTGATGACGCCATCCGTGATTTTCAGTTCGTACTTGCTGCTGGTCGTGTCATCGCCAAACGTCAGGAACGTACCATTATTATAATAGAAGTTATCAGAGACTCTCTTGACAGGGGCATACCAGAACTCCACCGTGAAGGCAGACGTCGGGTTGAAACGCAACGGCATCGGCAAAGTGATGCCATTGGCGGCAACCGTGCTCAGCACCAGGGCACGGTCGGCGGCTAGCGGCCCGCTCGACGGGTCCAGACGCTCCACGGCGTTTTCCAGTGTATCCAGGACACCATCGTCATCCCAGTCATTTACATTCCACTTCTGCGCATCGGCAAAAGGCGATGCCAGTAACGCTCCAACAAACAGTGCCATGCCTGCTCGACGGATTTTTTTCTTCAGTGTCATCATACGATTTTCTCCGTTTGAATCACTTTTTTGTTTCATTTTATTTTAATTTTTATTATTTTTTTGCTCCTGCACCATTGTTTTTTGAGACAAGGTGCCGTCTTTTACTAGCAATTGCCATGCCAGTTTTCCAGCCATTTTCATCCATTTTACAAGATGAAAATACGGTACAATTGCATAAACATAGCACCTTTTCTCAAAATTACGAAAAAAAATCAATTTTTTTTTTTTGCGATTTGCCCCCTCCCCCCTGTTTTTTCCGAGGACTCGGGGACAAGAGCAGGACGAGATGAGAGACGGGGGAGCCGCGTTAGCG
>JAGCTA010000376.1 GCA_017963875.1 Victivallales bacterium
GAAATCTTATAAGATGAAGATAGCAAAAGAAACAACTGATATTCCAATTTTATATGATGACAAGCAAAACTGTTGTGGTTGTTCAGCATGTTATTCAATTTGCCCTATGGGGGCTATTCAAATGATTGAAGATGATGAAGGTTTTCTTTATCCACAGGTTGATCAAAATAAATGTATAAGATGTTTTAAGTGTTTGAAAGTATGCGCCTTTAAATCTGATCAAGAAAAAAAAGGCTTCTATCGTCCAATATCGCAGAATTGATTTTTTGCATAATAAGGATAAGGGTATGAATGAACAGAATAGTAATAGATTTGAGAAACCAGAGGTCTATGCGGCAAAACATAAAGATGATTTTGAAAGAATGGCTTCTCAATCAGGGGGGATGTTTGCGGTAATATCAGATGTTATTCTCAGTCAGGGTGGTATTATATACGGATGTGCCTTTGATGATAGTTTTCAGGTAATTCATATTCGAGGTGATAATGCCGATCAACGAAACCGCATGCGTTATTCGAAATATGTTCAGAGCAGGATCGGGGACGTCTATAAAAATGTTTTGGCTGATTTAAAAATGGGACGAAATGTTTTGTTTTCAGGGACATCGTGTCAGGTCGCAGGAGTACTTAGTTTTATTAAAATGTCTTCTGATAAATTAGTTGGAAAACTATTTACAGTAGATATTGTTTGCCATGGTGTACCAAGTCCATTGGTTTGGAGAGATTTCCTTGCATGGGAAAGCAACAAGAAAAAAACTAAAATCAAAGGGGTAATTTGCCGCAATAAAAAGAAATTTGGTTGGAAGTCATCAATCACGACTATTCAATTTGATAATGGAAAAACTGTTGATAGTAGAGTGTATCCAAAGTTTTTTTATTCACATGTTGCCTTAAGACCAAGTTGTTTTAAGTGTCCATATAAGAGTATTCTTCATCCCTCTGATATAACTATTGGTGATTATTGGGGAATTGAAAAAGCCGTTCCTGGGTTTAAAGATGAAAAAGGTGTGTCTTTAGTTTTGATTAATACCTCTCAAGGCAAAGATCTTTTTGATTTTTGTAAAGACAAAATAGATTCTGTACAAACAACAGTGGTACAATGTATGCAGAAAGCATTGATTGAACCATATAATCCTCCAGAAAATAGAGTTCAGTTTTGGAAGGATTATAGAATCAACAGTTTTGATGATATTGCAAAAAAATATGGAAATTATACCTTCATGAAAGTGATTAGATGGAAAATTAAATATTTCCTAAAACGAATTGGTTTGATTAAAGATTAAATGTTTGTTTTGTATAAATGATAATCCGCAAGAAAGCATATCCACGCGCGGCTCTTGTCGGCAATCCGTCGGACGGATACCACGGCAAGACGATTGCCTTTGTCTTCAGTAACTATTGCGCTGAAGTTGAATTGTATGAATCGCCTGAACTGGAACTTCTGCCGACACGTCGTGACAGCAATGTCTATCAAAACCTGAAGGATTTGAATGACGATGTGGCTCAATACGGCTACTATGGCGGGATTCGTCTCTTGAAAGCGACTTTGAAACGGTTCTACAAGTATTGTCTAGACAATGGCTTGAAGATATCCAATGACAATTTCACCATACGGTATCGGACTTCCATCCCCAACCGTCTTGGGTTGGCGGGGTCATCGGCGATAATCACGGCGGCCATGCGTTCGATATTCTGCTTTTATGGTTTGGATATCAAGCCAGCGTATCTTGCCAATCTTGTGTTGGCGGTGGAACGCGAGGAACTTGGCATACCTGCGGGATTGCAGGACCGTGTCGCCCAGGCGTTCAATTATCCCGTGTATATGGATTTTAATGAGGAATATATGAATAGATATTCAATCGGTCTTTATGAACCATTGGACATCCCAGATGATTTGAAATTGTACGTGGCCTTCAGAACTGACCTTGCAGAAGGCTCAGAGATTTTGCACAGCCGTCTGAGGGACGATTATGAGGATGGTGTTGTCGCAGTTCATGAGGCAATGGCTGAATGGGCCCATTTGACCGAACAGGTCCGTGACGCATTGCTGAAGCATGATTATAAAGTCATTCCCAGTTTATTGAACCGTAATTTCGATTTGCGCTGTGAGGTATGCGGCGGAGCGGTCAGCCAAAAGAATCGGAAGATGGTTGAATTGGCGAGGAAGAATGGCGCATCTGCCAAGTTCACAGGGTCTGGTGGTGCCATTGTGGGAACCTACGAAGACGAGGAGATGTTTTCACGTCTGAAAGAGGATTTTTCCAAGCACAGTATAGAAATCATCAAACCCGATATCGTTCGGGAACCGTGGTGACTTTTTTGTTTTTTTTCTGTCCTCCCAAGTTTCTCTTCACTCAACTTGGTTTTTTTTTATCACGGAAATATCGCTAAAAAGCCCTGTTTTTTGGGGGGAGCGTTTGACATAATCTCTTATGGAGTAATATTCTAGTATTGTTGAAATTGCCATTACGAAAAAAGTCGTTACGAAAAAAGTCGTAATAGGAAAAGACAAGACATGGAGAATCCTTTCAAGTTTGGAACAGTTGTGGAAGGCGAGTACTTCACTGACAGGGTAGAGGAGGTCGCCTATATACGCCAGTTTGTGGAGAGCGCAAATCATCTGGTTCTGATTAGCCCGCGCCGATTCGGCAAGAGCAGTGTTGTGGCGAAGGCGCTGAAGCAAAGTGGACGCAAGAATATTACCGTGAACTTGCAGATGGTAACATCGGTAGCGGATTTGTCGGCGAAGTTGCTACGTGAGTTCTTCAGGATTCATCCAATGGAACGTCTAAGGCATTTGCTCTCGCATTTTCGCATTATTCCCACGGTATCGACGAATCCTGTGTCTGGGGCGATGGATGTATCATTTCAGCCTGGCGTGGATGGTGTAGTCTTGATTGAGGATGCCCTGGCACTTCTTGAGAAGGCGCATACAGCAAAAGACCGTTTGATTGTGGTGTTGGATGAATTTCAGGAAATACGTGATATTTCACCGAAATTGGACAGGCAGTTGCGCTCAATTATGCAGGAGCAGAAACACATCAATTATATTTTGCTTGGAAGTCAAGAGAGTATGATGACGGACATCTTTGAGAACAAGAAATCTCCGTTTTATCATTTTGGTGAACTAATGCGACTGAAGAAGTTGCCTAGAAAGGAGTTTCACAGTTATCTTTCGATGCGGCTGGCGGAGATATTCCCAGGGGAAAACGAAGATATCGCCGACAGGATTTTGGATTATACGGGATGTCATCCGTATTATTCGCAGCAGTTGGCTGCGAATGTATGGCAGTTGGGGAGGCTTCAGCCCGATGTGACGGATGTGGTGCAGGCAGCAATTGAGCAGATTGTGAAGTCGCATGATTTGGATTACGAGCGGCTCTGGATGGGCTTCAATCGAACAAATCGGTGGATTCTTCAAAGGCTCGCTGGAGGTGGGGCTTTGCAGTCAGGCGAGTATCGGACAAGTACCGTTTACAGTGCTTTGAAGCGGTTGCAGAAGGAAGGGTATGTGATTTATTCAGATCACTATGAATTGGAGGATCCTTTCTACCGGCGTTGGATTGCAAAGGAAGGATAAGTCTGTAATCTGAATTCGTGAAGTGCTGAATGGCGAGTACGACATACGCAACCGAAACTCGACAAAGAAATCGGCCACCAGGCGGTGCTTCACGGATTCAGGTTCAAGTTTACAAGGATGCAGATGGACTTCTTTTGCATCCTTCATCGTTTGAATTTCGGACAGTTCTGAAACACCTGCGGTTCTTCTTCAGGATGTATTTTGGGGAAAAACACGGTTTGGAGTGACGTGCAGTTCCTGAAGGTAGCGAATTTAAGCACGGCCAGATTATCTGGAAAAGTCACCGTGACCAGGCTTGGGCAATTTTCAAAAGCCTGACGCCCCAATGATTCAAGTTTCCCAGGCAATTGCAGTTCTGTAAGTGCTGCGCATGAGGCGAAAGCCCTGTCACCTATATGACGCAATGTCGTCGGGAAAGTGATGGATGACAACGCCGCGCAGTGCTCAAAAGCCGCATCATGAATTGATGTCAGGGAGTCTGGCAGTATGATTTGGGCAAGGACTGCGCATCCATAGAAAGCCTTTGCGCCGATAGATGTCGCATTCATAGGCAGGTTGACATTTTTCAGGGCAGAACAACCTGAACAAATGAAAGCGGGGACATTGGTTGAATTCAGAAGTGAAATGTCGATGTCCCGCAGGTTTTCACAGGACGAAAAAACGCCTTTGCCGAGATGCGTGACTGTTTGGGGCAATATGAAATCGACAATGCGGGAGTTTTTCGCAAAAGCGTTGTCGCCAATAGTTGTCAGAGACGCGGGCAAATTCCATGAAGCAAGCCCAGGTCCATTGAAGAATGCTCCTTCGCCGATGCGAACCAAGTGCGGGGGCAGTGTAACTGAGTTTAACTGTGTGCAATTTGAGAAGGCCCTGGCGGCTATGGATGTGACTGTCTCAGGAATGGCGAATTCAGTGGCAGGATGCTTTGGCGGAAAAGCCATCAGGATATTTTCCTTTGAGTTGAACAGTACGCCATTATTTGCGGAAAAAGTACTGTTGGATGCATCGACATTGAAAGACGCGAGTGACAGGCAGCCGCTGAAAGCATTTTCGCCAATTTCAGAAACAGCGGCGGATATCGTGAATGTCTGTAGTGAGCGGCAATTTTGAAACGCATCTTTGCCAATGCGTTTGAGTGAATCAGGCAATTTTACTGTAGTCAACGCATCGCAGTTGGCAAATGCTCCTTCCGCGATTTCCTCCAGTTTTGCTCCTGCGGTGATGGTCGTCAGGCTGTGGCAGTTGTTGAAAACGCCAGGGGAAATGCGGATAAGGTTCTGCGGAAGCGTCGGTGCGATGAGCGGCGTTCCAGCAAAAGCATTTTCTCCGATGATCGTGAGTGAGTCTGGAAACGCCAGTCCTGCCAGGCCTGTGTATGCGAAAGCCTCGCTACCGATTGAAACCAGTGTCTGCGGCAACTTGATTGAAATCAGATACCGAGCACCCGTGAATGCTCCAGGCGCAATGTGCCGCACGCCGTCGGGAATTTCGTATGTGCGTTCCTTGCTGGCGCTTGGGTATTTAATTAAAGTCTTTTTGTCACTTGAGAAAAGAATTCCATGCTCCAGAACGAACGCTTTGCATGATGGCTCAAGCGTTAAACTTTTTATTGCAATGCCATTATGGCGCAGATATGTGGTGTCGCACCCTCTGACGACGTATCCTCCTAATGTCCCTGGAAGAACGATTTCCGCAACGGATGGAAATCCAGTGATAACCGCCTGCCCATCCAGAAGATAATAGGCAAAGCCCTTTTCATGCAAAAAACTTGCAGCGAAAATCTGGCAGGCGGCGGTTGCAAGGATTATGGCGAGGATACGGCGAAAGAACATGGCTCGAATGGGAATCCAAATGATTACAGGCGTTCTATGGCACGGTGGGCGATGTCATTGCGATATGTCGCACCGTCGAAATGAATGCATTTCACGGCCTTGTAGGCATTTGCCGTCGCTTCCTTGACTGTCGTGCCGAGTGCGGTGACTCCAAGGACGCGTCCGCCGTTTGTGACGATTTGACCGTTGACTGCCTTGGTGCCTGCATGGAAGACGACGGCGCCAGTCGCCTCTGCGTCATCAAGTCCCGTAATTGGCTTGCCCTTTTCGTAAGAGCCAGGGTATCCTTTGGACGTAATGACCACGCAGACTGCGGGCTGTGGATTCCATTTGAGTTGGATTTCTGAAAGTTTTGCATCTGCGACGGCGCAGAGCGCCTCGACCAGGTCTGAGTCCAAACGTGCGAGAATTGCCTGGGTTTCAGGGTCTCCGAAGCGAACATTGAATTCCAGGACTTTGGGTCCCTGTTCTGTAATCATCAGACCCGCGTAGATGACTCCGCGAAAATCCAGTCCGTCTTCCTGAACGCCCTTGAGGAATGGATTGAGAACTTGCGCATAGATGATTTTCCAAAGATCATCCGTCACGACGGGGGCAGGGGAGTAGGCTCCCATTCCGCCTGTGTTGGGCCCCGTGTCCCCATCCAGTGCGCGCTTGTGGTCTTGTGAAGACGCCAGCGGCATGATGGTTTTGCCATCGCAGAAGGCGATGATGGAGGCTTCTTCGCCGAAAAGGCATTCTTCAATGAGAATCTTTGCGCCCGCTTTGCCGAAGGCTCCGTCGAAGCAGTCTTTGACTGCACTGACTGCATCTGCGATATTGAACGCGACAGTCACGCCTTTGCCAGCGGCGAGCCCATCAGCCTTGATGACGACAGGGGCACCGACTTTATCCAGATAGGCGAGCGCATCGGCGGCGTTGTCGAAGTATTCTGCCTTGGCGGTCGGAAGGCCGTGGCGGTTCATGAAATCCTTCGCGAAGGATTTGGATCCTTCAAGTTGTGCGGCGGTCTTGTCTGGGCCGACAATGCGTAGTCCTTTGGCGCGGAATACATTGACGATGCCATCGCAAAGAGGCGCTTCAGGACCGACCATTGTCAGGCCGACATTGTGCTCGAGGGCGAATTGAGCCAGTTCATTTATATCTGAAAGACCAACGCTTGTGACGCCTTTCATGCCTGGATTGCCTGGCGCGCAATAGATTGTTTCTGCAAGAGGACTCTGACGGAGTTTCCAGGCGAGGGCGTGTTCACGCCCACCGCTGCCAATTAAAAGAATGTTCATGATGCGTGTTGGAAAGGTAATTTGGGGTTATATGAATATGGGAAAAATGACAATTACATCACAGGTGCGCCGATTTGGACGCAGACGCCCTGCGGAACAAGCACTTGGCCACCGACAGGTGCGAAAGCCCCAGTCTCGTGGTCAAACTTAAAGCAGATGACGTTGTCTGAGTATTGATGGGCGACAAGCACGAAGTTGTCGCCAGGGAGGAATGAGAAATCTCGCGGGCCGCGTCCCATGGTGGGATTGATGGCGAGAAGGGTGAGTTGACCGTTTGCCTGATTGACATCGAAAACCGCGATGGAATCATAGCCTCGGTTGGAGCAAAGCAGGCGTGTTCCGTCGGCAGTCATTTTAATGGCGGCGGCGGTGTTTTCTTCGGCCTTGGGATAGTTTGGCGGAAGCAGGGAGCATGTCTGGAAATGCTTATATGAGATTCCGTTTTTCATGTAGGCACTGATTGTGCTGTCCACTTCGTTGATGACATAAGCATATTTTCCGTTTTGGGCGAAATGGAGGTGTCGCGGCCCAGCACCTGGCGCGGTGTGGATGTCAGCCTGTGGGACTGGTGACAAATCGCCTTTGCCATCGTCGAAATTGTATGCCTTGACTGTATCGATGCCAAGATCGACAAAATAGACCAGACGGTTATCTGGAGTGGTTGATGCAAAGTGGATATGGGGGGATGTCTGGCGTTTTGGGTTCGGCCCATGGCCTTCATGGACAAATTGCTTTGATGGCGGCAGGATGTCTCCGTTTGCATCCAGTTTGAAATATGCCCCAGTGCCTTCGGAATAATTGGAGGCGAACAATGCCTTTTCATCGTTGTCGAGCGCCACATGGCATGGCTTGGTTCCTCCAGACGGCTGCCATGAAGAAAATACAAGATCATCTCCAACGATTTTATAGCATGCCGCACCGCCGACATCGGTTTTGCCCGCTATCTTGCAGATGCCAGCATAAAGCCGTGTACAGGCTTTGTTGACGATGACATACGTTGGGTCGGCAATGCCGCGGACGATGCGGACACGGCGGAATTCACCTGTTTCTGGATTGACGTTCAGAACATGGATGCCGCCGTCAAGTTTGGAATAGCATCCGATATAGGCAATGTAGTTTGGAAGTGTCATGGTGTGGCCTTGAAAAAATGAATTTAAGGGAACGAGTCAAGTGGCCACGTTCCCGAGTGAAATGAATAGAACAACAAACTTATGCGTAGATCGGGCCGAGAAATGCGCAAGCACGGTAGTCATCGCCACCGAAACGCTGCCACATCGTCGGGCGGAAGATGTCCTTTTCATCGATATTGGTCATATCGACGGGGATGCGGAGCATGGCGTTGAAGGTGATGAAATCGGCACCGACGAGTCCGAAGGACGCACCGTCATGGTTCGGACCGATTTTTGTCATGTATTCATGGGAGGTCATGTCCCTTGGAGTCCAGAAGGTTTCAGGCCATGTCGGGTCGGTGATTGCACCGATTTTGTCTGCGACTTTCTTCGGCAGTTCGACGGTCTTTCCTTCAATGACGGAGCAGGTGAGCAGTTCGCCGACCATGTTGTATCTGTAAGATGTCATAGGGATGTCGCCAGGCGTGCGGAAATGGCTTGAGAGACCATCGCCCATGAAATAGGTGAGCGCGGCGTTCATGTATGTCGTTCCTTTGATGGCTGACGCAATCAGTTTGTCCTGAAGTTTCTTGTCGGCCTTGATGACATTCCAGACCTCGTTAACAGTCATCTTTTGGGAGCCTTTGACGAGTTTGAAGATATCGACGGCATAGTCAAGGGCGGCGGCACCAGAGTTGCGCTTGTCGATAATGCCGTTGGGGCAGAGTTTTGAGACATCTTCGCCCGTGGCCTTCTTGATTGACGCAGGCGTCCAGTTTGTCCGAATATCGGCAAACAACTGCGGGATGCCGCCTGTGAGGATATTACCGATCATCATGCCGATGCCGTTCTTTGAATCGTTTTCAGTCGCGCAGACGTATGGCGCGCGGAAGCCATTCCAGTCAAACGAAGAATTGAGGATTGATTCAGTGACATCGTAATTTGGATTGTAGTCGGTCCACTGGCGCTGCCCTTGCGTACCTGCGACGATTGCATTGACGCCCTGCGCGTACTCGACATCCGCCTTAAAGCCCCATTTCTTGCCGTATTTCGGGTCTGCGAGTTTCGGATTGCCGTGCATGAGGTCCTTGACAATGCAGGTCATTTTGATGGTATATTCTTCAAGTTCTTCATTGGAACGGCCATAGCGGCGGTCGGCGGCCTTGTTGGAATGGACGCGTTTGAATTTGCGGAGGAAATCAACGCCTTTCGCGAATTCCTCATGGTCGTAGAATTCCGTATTGATGCGCCCCGTGATAATGGACTGGTCAACGGATACCGCGCCCATGCCGAGGTAGTTCATCATCACGTTCCTACGGACATCCGAACCGATGATGCCCATCGCGACACCGCCGACGGAGAGATAGTTTTTGCCGCGGATGTAGGCGACAGCCGCCGCACAACGGGCAAAGCGCAGGATACGCGTTGCGACGAACTCGCACAGCGGTGCGTCTTCATCTTCGAGTTCGGGGGACTAGACGCAGAAAATCGGGCGTTTCTTTTCGTCCATGGCAGCGGTGAATGCCTTGAGCCAAACGGCGCCTGGACGGTCCGTCTGGTTGAGGCCGTAAGCGCATTGCTGCCATTCTGTTGAGCCGATGCCCATCATCGCACCCATGAGTTCATCGGAATACGACCATGACCGACCGACCCAGATGTTCGCTCCGACGCCCTGCGTCGCATAGTATGCCTGGGCACGTGCGGCAGTACGTGCACCATAGACGATTTCAGGGGCGACGACGACTTTGATTGGTGTTCCATCGACTGTGGTCACATTTGCCTTGATGAGGTCATAGACCTTCTCGACCATTCCCCACGTCTTGACGGCGTTGTCCTCATAGGCGCCGCTGCGTCCGTCGGAGACAGGTGTGATGGCGATGGTTGGAATTTGTCCGAGAATTGTTTTCTGCGGTTCTTGGAACGTGCGGACTGGGGTTGCAAGCGCTTTGAAATTCGGGCGGTCGTTTTGGTTTGGCATAGATACTGTCTCCTGGTCTGTGTGTTTTGTTTGGTGGAATTCAACTGAAAAAGATACATCATTTATAATATTATTACGTTTGTCCAATTTGGCAAATGCTCACGTGGAAATATATTACCTTTGGATTGTGTCATTACATTGAGTTGAATCAAGAACAAAACCTCAGAGGGATGCAAATATGTTGATAGACAAGGAACGAGAAGAGGCATCGTTGATTTTCCGCAAGCCGCCGAGGATGCTCAACTGCTCTCAAAGTGTTGCGGCTGCATGCGGGCATGACGAAATGGTCGATGGTCTTTCAGGTTTTGGCGGTGGCCGTGCTCCAGAGGGAATGTGCGGTGCGCTGTATGCCGCCATGGCGATGGTTCCAGAGGAAAAACGTGCTGAACTGCGAAAGCGTTTTGCCGAATCGGTGGGGAATGAAGCCTGCCGTGATATCAAGGCAGTCAATAAAGTTCCGTGCATCGACTGTGTCGCGACCGCAATTGCATTGGCCCGCGAGATAGGAAAACGTTGAGGCATCCATCGAAAGGGTAAACGTGGAAACTCATGTCGGGGAATGAGAGAAAACATCCTGCTGGAATGGCGGAACAACGTGCAGTTCTTTCGCTTGGGGAACTTGTCTGGTGGCTTTTGATTTCATTTCTGGTGCTGTATGGCGTGTTGTTCATTTACAGCACTGGGTATATCAGCGAGGATTATCCAGTGAGGGCGACGTGGACGCGCCATATTGTGTGGTGCGGCACAGGTGTATTGCTTGCCTGGGGTGCATCGCGTCTTACGGCACATGGACTTGCCATGCGTTGGTTGACATGGGCTGGATATGTCGGCAGTTTGTTGCTTTTGACGTTGGTACTGGTGTTCGGGACGACGATTGGCGGTGCCAGACGATGGCTTGTAATCGGCTCGCTGATGCTTCAGCCTGCGGAATTTGCCAAGGTTTTCACGATGCTTGCGGTTTGCCGCCTAGCAAGCCCAGACGGTGATTTGGCAAGGAAGTGGTGGCGTTATTTTCTGCTATTGCCGATAATAGGCGTACCTTTTGCACTGATAGTTGTCGAGCCGTCATTTGGAAATGCCTTTTCGCTATTGCCAGGCTCATTTGCAGTTCTTGGCGTGCGATTTGCCTGGAGGCCTTTATGGACACTTGTGATGCTGCTGTTGATTGTCGGGCTTGTCGGTGGTGGGATCATGTTGACTCGGGTTCGCTCGGGGGAGGGGCTCTCTATGTCATTCAGCCAGGAGAACTCTTTTTTCCGCAGTTATCATTTGTCCCGCATGGCAAATTATCTGACGCCTGCTGGAGGATGGAACGAGCGTCAATCGATGATGACTCTAGCCAGTGGCGGTATGACTGGTAAGGGGTATTTGAACGGAACAATGAAGAGTCTGGGGTATCTTCCACGGACGGTCGCCCCGACGGATTTTATCTTCTCCGTGATCGGCGAGGAAATGGGATTTGCATTTGGGAGTCTTCCAGTGCTACTCGCATACATGATTCTCGTTGCCATCGGCCTTCACTGGGGCGCATATACAAAGGACGGCATCGCCATGCTGAATTGCGTCGCTTTGATGACATTGGTCTGTACGCATGTTCTGGTCAATGTGGGCATGACTGTGCGGTTGATTCCTGTGATTGGACTGCCATTGCCTTTTTTGAGTTATGGAGGCAGTTTTACACTGTCAATGTTCCTTGCACTTGGCTTTGTATGGGGTGTGGGGCGACGGAATGCCATGCAATCGAAAGAAAGAATTCCGATAAAAGTTGCTGAATCGGAGTTCTGCATTAATTTATTGAATCTTTTTAAATTGACGATAAAAACCAAACCATAATCTGAACATCACAAGGACTACCCAATGCACGACAGAATCTTCGACATTTTTAGACAGAGACTGGAGGCGTTCTATACCAATGAACTTCTCAACATGTATCCAGAATCCATACCGCTGAAGGCGGAATTCGGGTGGTCGAAGGACCCCGTGCCCTTCAAAGACCGCTTGAAGTTGAAGTATGAGCCCGCGTATATTGGCATGATCTGGGGGCATGAATGGGAAAGTGCATGGTTCCATTTTACAGCGACCGTTCCAAAGGAGTTTGCGGGAAAGGAACTCTGCGTTCGGATCAACACGGGCGGCGAGGGCTGCGTTTTCGATGAATCAGGCTGCCCCATCTATGGTTTGACGGATGTTTCCGTTTTTGATTCGCTGTATTTCAAGGACCGCTATGCGCTTGGGCGGCTCAAGGCTAGGGAAAAGATTGATATTTGGGTGGAAAGCGCCGCTAACGCGCTGTTCGGCATCAATCAGCCGAGGCCATACGACAAGAATCCAGCCAAGACGACGGGGTCTTATAATGCGCAAATCAAGGTCATGGAACTGTGTGTCTTCGACAGGGAGATGCATGGCTTGCTGACGGATTTCCGCATCCTGTCCAATCTGATGGACACATTCGACAAAAAGGATTATCGGGCACGGCAGTTGCTATATCATCTCAACAAGGCGCTTGATATTTACAACTATGATTCCGCTAATGCTGCAAAGTCTCGCAAATATCTAAAGGATAAGGTCTTTTGTAATCATGCGACTGACACTGCGTTAACTGCCTGCTGCATCGGGCATGCACACATAGACGTCGGCTGGCTCTGGCCTGTTCGAGAAAGCATCCGCAAGGCGGGGCGCACGTTCAGTAGCCAGTTGATGTTGATGGAGAAGTATCCGCAGTATCATTTTGGGGCCTCCCAAGCGGAGCTGTACAAGATGACCAAGGATAACTATCCAGCGTTGTATGAGAAAATCAAACGCCGTGTCGCGGAAGGCCGCTGGGAAGTCCAGGGCGGCATGTGGGTTGAGGCGGACTGCAACATCATCTCAGGCGAATCGATGGTTCGGCAAATACTCCATGGCAAGAACTTCTTCATGGATGAATTTGGCGTGGATGTCCGTACCATCTGGATTCCAGACGTATTCGGATATTCGGCCGCTATGCCGCAGATTATGCTGAAATCTGGTTGCGATTATTTCCTGACGCAGAAGATATCCTGGAGTCAGGTGAACACCTTCCCGCATACTTCTTTCCGTTGGAAAGGTGTCGATGGGACCGAAGTTCTTGCGCATTTCCCGCCAGAAAACACGTACAATTCCTCATGTCTTCCCGATCAGCGCAAGCGTGGAACGGAGAATTTCCAGGAGGCTGGGATAACAGACGAATTCATGTGCCTCTATGGAATCGGTGATGGCGGAGGCGGCCCCAGCGAAGATTATATTGAGCGCAATGAGCGAATCAAAGACCTGGAAGGTTGCCCGAAGGCCATCTATGGCAATTCAATCGATTTCTTCAAACGCTTGGAGAAAGTGCGTGATGAACTGCCCGTCTGGAATGGCGAACTTTATCTGGAGTTCCATCGTGGGACGCTGACGACTCAGGCGAGGACAAAGCGCAACAACCGCAAGTGCGAGCAGGCGTTGACAAAGCTGGAGTTCTTGGCGTCCTGTCTGCCGATGTCCCAATACCCTGCGGCCAAACTGGATGAGGCATGGAAGAAACTTCTTGTCAATCATTTCCACGATATTATCCCCGGGTCGTCCATCGGGCTTGTATACAAGACGACGGAGAAGCAACACGCGGAGATTTTGGAGATGTGCCGCGAGGAAAGCGCACGTGCCGCGAAGAAACTGTTCAAGGCAAATGCTGAAGCCGCAGTTGTTGTCAATTCCCTTGGGATCGTCTGGCAGGGATGCGTCGAGTTGCCTGATGACTGGAAAGACTGCCGCATACTGGCGGATTCAGGAAGCGATTTCCCAACGCAAATTGAAGACGGGAAGGTCGTCGCCTATCTGACAGTCCCTGCCACCTCGTTTTGCACTTTGTATAAGAGCAAAGGCAAGTCGGTGCAAGTCAAGGCACGTAAAAAGGCAGGGCTTGTACTGGAGAATTCCATGGTCCGCTACACTTTCAATGAGAAGGGGCAACTAGTCAGTGCCGTGGACTTGGAGAGAGACCGTGAAATAATGAAGGAGCCAGGCAATGTCCTGTCGCTATACAATGACAGGCCGACGACATACGAAGCGTGGGATATCGAAATGTTCTATCCCAGGGATTTTAAAGGGATTATGCCATGCGTCGAGGCAGGCCCCGTGATGACTGGACCTGCGCGCTCCTTTATCAAGTTTACTTACAAGACTGAGAAGTCAACGATGGTCCAGACGGTGATTCTTTATCCGAACAGTCCCCGTCTTGATTTTGTCAACCATGTGGAATGGCATGAGTCACGCACGATGTTGAGAACCGCGTTCCCTGTGAACATCCAGGCCCCAGAGGCATCATACGATATCCAGTATGCCTACGTGAAACGCCCGACCAATGACAATACGAGTTGGGAACAGGCGAAATTCGAAGCCGTCGGCCAACGTTATGCGGATTTGTCACAGGATGATTATGGCGTGGCATTGATGAATGACTGCAAGTATGGTTATCGCGTGAAGGGGTCAACGCTGGACCTCAATCTGCTGCGTTCCCCGAAACACCCCGATTTCAATGCCGACCAGGGGGAGCATGACTTCACCTATAGTTTTTATCCGCATAAAGGCGACCATGTCAGCGGTTGTGTTCCAGAGGTTTCGGCGATGCTGAATCGCGAACCATATATCGCCATTGGATTCGAGGCAAAGACTACGGAGTTCCCATGCAGGGTCGATTCCAAGAGTGTTAGCCTGGAAGTTCTGAAGAAAGCGGAGAAGGATGACTCGAGAATCATTCGTCTGGTTGAGACAGGTGGAAAGCATTGCAGCGCGAGGCTGTATGTCGATTCAAAGGTGAAGCGTGTCAGCGAAACGAATCTTCTCGAATGGGAGCATGGATGCGAGTTACCTATTTCCTTTGGGATTGTGCATCTTGAATTTAAGCCGTTTGAAATCATTACCTTGCGTCTGGAGTAGCATTGATTATGAAGCATCATATTGCCATAGGCCTTGGAGGCAATATCGGCGATTCGGAAAAGATTTTTGCGGAGGCCGTTGAGTGTTTGAAGCAGGGGGGACTGTCATCTGTTCGAATGGCATCGATTATTGTGACGCCAGCGATAGACTGCGTGCCTGGAACGCCTGATTTTCGAAACAGCGCAGTCGTCGGTGACTGGGAGGGCACTCCGTTGGAATTGCTTGAACTGACTCAATCAATCGAACAGTCCATGGGGCGGCCTCTCTGCCATTCCAGCCGTGAAAGCAGACCGCTGGATTTGGATATATTGCTGATGGATGGTTTATGTGTGTCCGAACCGACGTTGACAATCCCCCATCCACGGATGTGCGGCCGACGTTTTGCATTGGAGCCTTTGGCTCAACTGGAGCCAGACTGGATTGTCCCTGGAGTGAATCTGTCCGTTTTGGAATGCCTGAAACGACTTGAAAACAAAGAGCGAATGGAGAACTGATGCCATGCGTCTTTCTGAATTGACACCTGCGATTGTATTATTGCATGTATTTTCGGGAATGCTCGGCTGTGTCATCGGCAGTTTTCTGAATGTGGTCGTATGGCGCGTGCCGCGTGGGGAATCGCTTGTCACGCCGCCGAGCCATTGTCCGAACTGTGGGCATGAAATCCGCCCATGGGAGAATATCCCAGTCATCAGTTGGCTGTGCCTCCGCGGAAAATGCAGCGGATGCCATCAGCCGATCTCCATCCGATACCCATTAGGCGAATTGGCAACAGGCCTTGTCTATGTCATCGTCTGCTATGCCGCATGGAGGCGGAATCTGCCTGTGATGGTGCTTCCTGGCTATTTCTTTGTGCTTGGAACGCTTGTCTGCGTCACGCAAATCGACATCAAACACCGTATAATTCCTAATTTGATTTGCTATTCTGGAATGACAGTGGCATTTTTGCTGGCGTTGCTGTTTCCCTCAGGACGGTTGATATTCGGTACGGATTATGACAGCACGTCAAGTGGGACGCTTATTTTGAGGATGGTCGTGTCGTTGTTTGAATCGTCAGGTGTGGACATTCGTTCGACGCCGCTGATGTTCGCCGCTTTGGACTGTCTTCTTGGGCTTGCCTGTGGCCTGGTGCTTCTTGGTATCTTTGCGATTCCTGGTTTTATACTTTCAACACGTATCTGGCAGGGACGGAAAACGCTCATGGGCATGGGTGACATGAAATTTCTCGGGATGCTGGGGGCGTTTTTCGGGGCGGATGCCTGCGTGTATATTCTCTGTGCCGCGTCTGTCGCGGGATTCATTTACGGTGTCGGCAAAAAAGTCGTGAGACGTGGTCATGATGACTCGTCCGTTGTCTTCGGGCCATTTCTTTCGGTTGCCGCTTTTTTATGGATGATTTTTGGAAAAGTCTGGTGATTTTTTTGAAAAAAAAAGAAAAAACTACAAAAAAATCATAGAAATTGCTTTAAATAACTTGCATTGTTGGCAAAGGATACTAACTTTTTAAGTTGTATTATAAGTTTTCTGTCTGTTTCTGCCGTCAAAATGCCCAAAAGCATGGAGAATGGCGGAGATGGGAGACGTGTGTTTGCAAATATAATCAAGAATAAAATAGAGAATTAACAGGGAGTCGTGTCCTATGAAATTGATGGGCAAGATATTCGCCATTTTGGTATTGCTTTTGGCGATAGCCGTTGCGGTATTGAGTTTTATGTTGGCCAAGCAACGTGAGATATTCCGTGCGCATTCGGAGGAACTTGCTGCGGGTCTTCTGCGGGTTGCCACTGAAGTGAAGAACATGAATGGCGTGGATGTGTCTAGCGAGATGAGCCAGGTGAGTTACACCAAGGCTCCAAAGGGCGGAAAAGAATCGGGAACGCTTGGCTTTGAGGATTTTAGAAAGAATCAAGGTTCGGTCAAATCAAGTGTTGATAAACTTATTGCAGGTTTGAAGAGGCGACAGGACCAGATGGAGGCTTTTGCAGCCACGCTTGAGAAAACGGGCAACATTATAGGCGTCGAAGCCGTGGAAGGCGTCAACAAACAGGAACTGCTGGCAAACGCCGAATATAAAAAGAAACTTGGGACATTGGAAGGGCGCGCGCAACTGGTTCTGGCCCGCGATGAGGCTGTTCGCAAGTATTTGTCGCAGGTCGCAGATACATTTGGACTGGATAATGCCGAAGTAGATACAAAGACATTTGCGGCATGTGCAAAAGACACGTCACAAAAATACGGTTTCAGCATTGGCAAGTTGTTTACGGAATTGGATATTGCAAATGAACTTTTGCAGGATCAGCAGGAGAAAATTGTCAAGGCGATGATTGACTTTGAGAAGAAGGTCGATACATATACTGATTGGAATTTCAATGGCGGCGTTGTCTCTGACATGTCGGAAGATTTCAGGAGCACAAGCAAGTCGGACAATGATGATGGCAAAAGCAATCGTGACAAATACTTGAAGAAAGTCGAGAACAAGTTGTCTTCGTATGATAGCGATGCACTTGCCTTGAATAAGTTTATATCCGACAAACTTCGTGAAAACAAGAGTCTGAAGGAGCAGACGCAGGAAATGCGCAATACAGTGGAAAGCGTCCAGGAGGACAAGGAGAAACTGAGCAAACGCCTGAGCGAGGTCTCATCGCAGTACAAGGTCCTGGAAGGCAAATACAAGACCGCTGAAGAGCATGTCATGGCGTTGAACTTGGCATCGCAGTTGAGGAAAGAAGAAGAAAAACTTGAGGAGGAGCGGAACAATCGGAAGAAAGTCGAGGAACTCAAGGATGTCGATGAATCGCTCTCCTGTGATATTCGTCATGTTGAGCCGAATTACAATTTTGTGATTATATCCGCCAACAATCGTCAACTTTGCCCTGGGACGAAATTGATTGTTCTTTCAGGCAATGGCAATGAGACAAAATTGAAAGCCAATCTTGATGTCAAGGAATGCAATGATTATTTGAGCAAGGCGTTTGTGACCCGTGGCGACATCAACCAGTTGAGCATTGGCGACCGTGTTGTTCTGTCAGTGGATCATGAGGCTCTTGTGAAGAAAGAGGCTCAGAAGAAGGCTGACGAAGCAGAGGCAAAGTTGCGTGCGGAACGCGAGGCGGAGCATGAACGCGCCCGCAAGGCGATTGAAGCTCGCAAAGAAGCAGAACGCCAAAGCAATGGCGAGGAATTCTAAGATAACAGGGGGGATGTGATGAAATTGTTTTCCATTAGCATGATTGTCACATTTGTCGCATTGGCGACGGTTGTTGTATTCCAGTTATTGGAATTGCATGACTTGTTTGCCTTTTAAGGCATTGTCGTAATACGCGAATGACGGCAGGGAAGCCAATGTGGCGATTGTGGCTTCGCTGCCGTTTTTGTATTTATTAACCATGATAGTAAGTTTTAGGGAAGCGCATGTTCAAGCGACTATTTTTAATTTTAATGTCGGTCCTGGCGGTTCTAATGCTATGCAATGGCTGTGTGCATGAGGAGGAATCTGGAACGGATTCACCGCTGCCATGGAGCCGTCCCGCCTCTTGGGAGGGGACGACGCTTGGCATTCCGATGTGAGAGCAAAAGGTTGATTTCTTCAAGGACGACTGTTGAATTATGTCAGACAAGAAACATTTGGTCATAGCCAGTGGTGGCACTGGTGGTCATTTTTATCCAACGTTGGCTGTTGCGCGCGAGTTTATGCTTGCTTGTCCAGATGGTCGTGTGACATTGCTCGTGTCTGGAAAACATGCGGAAAGTCAGGCGGAGATTGCGAAAGGCTATGGCTACGAGACAAGAAGTCTCCCTTCCGTGCGTCTGCCAGGCAGTCTTGTTTCGCTGTTTCGTTTCCCCTTTGAACTCTGGCGATGTGTCAGGTTTGCCAAAGGTGTTTTGGCAGATTTGAAGCCTGATGTCTTGTTGGGCATGGGAAGTTTTGCGGCAGTACCAGCATGTTTCGCCGTTGATGGCAAGAAAGTTCCGCTTGTTCTTCATGAAGGGAATTCTTTTGTCGGCAAGGCGAACCGACTATTTATGAAAAAGGCCCGTGCCATTGGATTGTCATTGCCGTTATATGATAAAATGCAATTGCGCGGCTGCCCTGCGACCGAGGTGGGAATGCCTTTGCGCGATGCCATTGTCATGGCATCTGAAGGGAAGGTTGATGTGCCTGAAAACTTCCTTGGAAGCCTCGGATTGCGTTCAAATGGCCTGAAAACCATCTTGGTTTTCGGCGGAAGCCAGGGAGCGAGGGCAATCAATGAACTCGTGACCCAGGCGACGGCGCTTCTTGGCGAGGAACGGAACCTCATTCAGTTTATTCATTTGACTGGGACAGATGACAATCAGCAATTCAGCGACGCCTATAAAAAGGCAGGCGTTCTGGCTTCTGTCAGGAAGGCCGATCCAGATATTGAAAGATGCTACCTTAAAGCAGATCTCGTTATCTGCCGTGCTGGCGCAAGCAGTATTTGCGAACTTGCGTTGTTCGGCATGAGCGCAATTCTCATCCCTCTGCCAACGGCTGCGGATGATCATCAGACGGTCAATGCCAATGTGCTTGCGGAGGCGGGGGCTGCTTGCCATCTGCCACAGAAAGATGCGTCTCCAGACAAAATGGCCGAGTTGATTAAGGATTGGCTGAAGAATCCTGAAAAGTGGAATGCCTATGGGCGGAAAATCAAATCATTCGGCAAGCCGAATGCTGCCGCGTCAATGGTCAAGGTCATTTTGGATGTCTAGTTGGATATTAGACAATTTCTTATGATGGTAGGTTTATTCTCTTCTATCTTGCACTTACCCATATTGGTAACATAGTTTTTCTGGAAGAATTGTGTCTCAATATTCAATGTCTAAATCAAAACGAACATCTTCAATGTTCATTCTTCTTGCCGCTGCCTTGGGGGAAACGCCAAAGGCTCGCCCAAGCGATACCATTGACGCATTGGGTTTCCTTATTTCTTTTAGATATTCGACTCTTGGCATCAGCATAAGAGAGGCAAAGGTATGCGCTTGCCATTCAAGGCGATTGTGAGTAACATCGCTCATGCTTGTCATAAACTCAATCCATGCATCTTCTGTAGTGCTAGGACATTGGCTTTCAAAATAGTACCGATGAAGGAATAGATGACCTAGTTCATGGGCAATAGAGAAATTGTTCCGTGTCCGCATCCTTGGATTATTGAAATAATGGTTATCTATCAAAATAGATGCAAAATCCCTTGTGATAAAAGCATCGGCATCAACCCTAGTTCTTAATCCAAGCACAGGAATAATTTCAATGCCCAAATCCATTTCTGCAAACTCTTCGCTATCAATAGGAAATTCTTGCAATATAGGATATTGCGATGTTAGTTCAGTGACCTTTTCTTGAATTTTCTGGATTGAAAGGGAAGGCGGTATGGCTGGTATCATGGATTGAACGTTTCCTTTGTTATCTCAATGGCATTTTGGAGATGCTCAACAGTAGGTCGGATTCGATTGATGGAACGAAGCATGGCTGGAAGTTTTGATGCGAGTGCATCGTCAGGGATGTCCTTGGGCAATTCGCGCCTGAAGATTGCAGCGAGATCAAGAAAATCCTGCAATTCTTGACCAGACAGTTTCAAGACTTTGGCATATCTGCTAACAATGTCGTTGTTGGGCGGAGTTCGAAGTCCACGTTCAATCCTGCTGAAGTTCGCGGGATCTTCTTCTGCCTGACGACAGAATTCTCGAAGTGTTAGTCTAAGTGCCACTCTTTTTTCGTGAAGCGTTTCGGCAAATGTCTTTGCACCCATCATGCTGTTTCCTCCATTGTTTTTTCTTTTATTCCAATTATTGGGGAATTTTGTTGTAATAAATTTACAACAAATGCATGGAAAAACAAGAAGGTCATGCGATTGTTTTTCTGTTTCATTGACCTTTCGATGTTCTTTTAGGCAATCATTATGCTTCCCAAGAGGGTAGGTTCGGCCTCGGAGAACGGAATCCTTACTTCTTCTCATGGAGAATAGAGTGTATGGAAACAAATAGAATTATGCATCAATTGTAAGAGGGTAAATATGCAACATCATGATTATTTTATAGTGAATATTAATGATAATTATATAAAATTATCATGATGTTGCATGAATATTTTACACTGTCTTGTTAATTTTTGAGAGCCTCGGACATTTGTTGGATTTGCTGTTCAAGCGTATCCTGTTCTTCGTAGAGTTGAGCGAGTTTGGGTTCGGCGGCCACGAAGAGTTCTCTGCGCTGCCTCTCAAATTCGCTATTTTTTGTGGCAATCTCGTTGTTTGTTTCTGTGACGATTTTCTCGAGTTTTCTGATTTGTCCTTTCTTGTAGAGCAGTTTGCCGCGAAGTCGGGACACCTGTGTCTTGTCCGTCACAGGTGGGTTCTTGTTGTCTGTCTGTGTGATGGTGTTTTCTGTTTGGTTTTGTTGTGGTTGGGCAGTCTGTGTCTCGTTGGCCAGAAGGCCGATGCCCATCATGGCGAAAGCGGTTGTCGTTCTCATGAGTTTTGAGATTTTCATTGTGTTCTTCCTTTTGTTGTTTTGCCTGGATGACTGGTAACAGGGATGCAGGCACTCAGGCATTCTTTTGATAATGATTTCCCTGTTTGAAATAAAATAATAATATGTTATTCAATAAATGCAAATAAAAATGAAATATTTTTCTTGAAAAAATGAAATTCATGATTTATCTTTTTTAAAGAAGAATACAATCAGAAGAAAAGTTTTATTTTTGGGAAAAGTGGAAAATGTCCTATTGTCCTTTATCTTAAGGATATGTTATAATTGGTAGAAAACATCAACAAAAGGAGACAATTTTATGCCGTCACTCAACAAAGTAATGCTCATTGGGAATCTTACGCGCGACCCACAGCAACGGTCGTTGCCAAGCGGAATGTTGTTAAGTCAGTTTGGGCTGGCATGTAATCGCAGATGGAAAACCCAGACAGGCGAGGATAAGGAGGAGACATGTTTTGTGGATATCGAGGCTTGGGGACAACAGGCTGATTTCGTGGGCCGCAATCTAGGTAAAGGCTCGCCAGTGTATGTGGAAGGTCGTTTGCGCATGGACAGTTGGCAGGATAAGACGACGGGGCAGAATCGGAGCCGCCTTGTCGTGGTAGCGGACTATGTTCAGGCGTTGGAACGTCGCAACCAGATGATGGGCGGTATGCCAGATGACTATCAA